>JAEWWF010000331.1 GCA_023396465.1 Pseudomonadota bacterium | reverse complement strand
GCCTGAGCCCGTTCGGGAGACCGCCATGACCCTGCTCCGCCGCCCTGCCCCGGCCACCGTCGCCGCCGTCATCGTTGCGGGCGCCTGCCTGCTGTCGGCCGCCGACGCCCTCGCCCGCGTGCTGGAGGTGGGGCCGGGCCGCCAGTACGAGCGGCCGAGCGACGCCGCCCGCGACGTCCGCGACGGTGACGAGGTGGTGATCGCCGCCGGGGTCTATGAAGGCGATGTTGCCGTCTGGCGGGTCAACGACCTCACCATCCGCTCCGTCGGCGGCCTCGCCCACATGAAGAGCAACGGCGCCACCGCCCGCGGCAAGGCGGTCTGGCTGGTCACCGGCGGCGACGTGACCATCAGCGGCATCCAGTTCTCAGGCGCCGAAGCCGCCGACAAGAACGGCGCCGGCATCCGCCTGGAAGGCGCCGGGCCGCTGACCGTGCGCGACAGCGTGTTCCACGACAACCAGATGGGCCTTCTGTCGGGCAACGAGGGCACCGCCCGCATCGTCATCGAGAACAGCGAGTTCTACCGCAATGGCAAGACGGTCAGCGGCTCCCACCGGGTCGGCCACAACATCTATATCGGCCGCGCCGCCAGCTTCGAGCTGCGGTTCTCATCGGTTCACCATGCGGTGCGCGGCCACAACGTGAAAAGCCGCGCCGCCCGCAACCTCATCGCCTACAACGAGATCGCCGACATGATCGACGGCACCTCCAGCTACCTCATCGACCTGCCGGAAGGGGGCGACAGCGTGGTGATCGGCAACGTGTTGCAGCAGGGGCCGGGCACCGACAATCACACCCTGGTGTCGTTCGGGGCGGAGAAGAAGAACCAGGCCCTCGGCACCCTGTCCATGGCCCACAACACCCTCATCAACCAGAACGGCGACGGCATCTTCGTCGCCAACCACGGCACCGAGCCGGCGCTGCTGGTGAACAACCTCTATCAGGGGCCGGGCACGCTGGTGCAGGGGCCGCACCGGCAGGAGGCGTTCCTGCACGTGCCGGCCCGCATCGGCGAGAAGGGGGCGGTGGCGACGGTGATGGAGAAGCCGTCGCAGATCCTCAGCGTCGCCAAGTCGATGATCGCCGACGGCGGCGGCAGCGGCGGGGCCGGCGCCTCGCTCGGCTTCCGCGATCCGCTGCAACTGGACTTCCGCCTGACCGCCGACTCGCCGGCGGTGGATGCCGGCCAGGACGCCGGCACCGCCCCCGATGGCAGCAGCCTGACGCCGACCCACGTCTACGTCCACCCGCTGGCCGGCGCCCCCCGCCGCCAGACCGGCGCCGCCCCCGACCTCGGCGCCTATGAGTACGAGGGCGACTGAGCGGCCTTGGCCGGCGCCGTCACGGCGGGATCAGTCCCCGGCCACCGGCACCGTGTAATTGAGCGCCAGCCGGCCGCCGTCGGCATAGATGCACTGGCCGGTGACATAGCTGGCGTCGTCGCTGGCCAGGAAGGCGGCGACGGCGGCGATCTCGTCGGGGGCACCGACACGGCCAAGCGGCGTGCGACTGAGAATGCGGGTCAGGGTATCGCGGTCGGTGGCGACGTTCTGGAACACCTCGGTCATGATAGAACCGGGCCCGACGGCGTTGACGCGGATGCCCTTGTCGGCCAACGCCACCGCCATGACCTTGGTCAGTTGGTTGACGCCGCCCTTGGACACCACGTAAGGCGCGATGGTGGGGATCGCCATGACGGCATTCACCGATGACATGGTGACGATGGCGCCGCCGCTGCCCTGCGCCACCATCCGCCGCGCCACCGCCTGGCAGCACAGGAACACGCCCTTCAGGTTGACGCGCAGCACGCGGTCGAAGTCCTCCTCCGTCAGGTCGAGGAAGTCGCAGCCGTGGACGATGCCGGCGTTGGCGACCAGGGCATCGACGCGGCCGAAGGCATCGACGGCCGCCGCCACCAGACCGTCCACCTGCGCCTTGTCGCCGACATCGCAGCGCACGAACAGCGCCTGCCGGCCGTCGGCGCGCAGGGCCTCGGCCGCCGCCTCGCCGCGGTCCTCGTTGACGTCGGACAGCACCACCGGCGCGCCCTCGGCGGCAAAGCGGCGGGCGCAGGCGAGACCGATGCCGGCGGCGGCGCCGGTGACGATGGTGACCTTGCCGGAAAGGCGCATGGGGAGGCTCCTGTCGTTGTGAAATGCCGACAGCCGCCCGCCGACGGCGGTCGGGGCGACGTGGCAAGGGACGGTTGGGCGGGACGCCCCGGCGGCGGCGTCAGCGCGGCGTGCGGTCGCCGGTGGCGCGCGGGGAAGCGATCACCAGAAAACGCACCTCGGCATCCGACTCGTTGCGGATCTGGTGCGCCTGCTTGGGCGAGACGTGGATGCCGTCGCCCTGCTTCAGCGTGTAGGTGCGTTCCGCCACCGCCATCACCGCCTCGCCTTCCAGCACGTAGAAATACTGACGGGCGAAGGTGTGGCTGTGGCGCTGTTCGGCGGCGCCAGGGGGCATGACTTCCTCGGTCACCGTCAGGTCAGCGCCGTCGAGCAGGCGCCAGGCCTGGCTGCGGTGCGGTGCGTCGCCCCAGTAATAGGGCTCCGCCGCCTCGCGGTTCATCACCAGAGGTAGCGGTCCGTCGCGGTCGCGCAGGGCCTTCTTGTCCTCGTCCTTGGCCATGGCGGCTCCCCCGTCTAGCGATGGTCGGCGCCGACCGCCTCGGCCACCGAGGCGAAGCCGTCGGCCTTCAGGCAGTCGGCCAGTTCGGCCTTGATGGCGGACACCAGCGGCGGCCCGCCATAGATGAACGCGGTATAGAGCTGCACCAGCGACGCCCCGGCACGAATCTTGGCATAGGCATCACGGCCGGAAGCGACGCCACCGACGCCGACCAGCGGGCACCGCCCTTCCGTCGCCCGGGCCATGCGGCCGAGCAGCGCCGTCGACCGCTCGAACAGCGGCCGTCCGGACAAGCCGCCGGTCTCGCCGCGATGGGCGGAGCGCAGGCTGTCCGGCCGCTCGATGGTGGTGTTGGAGACGATGAGGCCGTCGACGCCTTCCGCCAGCACCACGGCGGCGATGTCGGCCTCGTCCTCGTCGGTCAGGTCAGGGGCGATCTTCAGCAGCAGCGGCGGCGCGTCGGCGGCCGGCAGCGCCGCCTTGGCGCGGCGCAACAGCTCGGTCAGCGGCTCGCGGCCCTGCAAGGCGCGCAGGCCGGGCGTGTTGGGGCTGGACACGTTGAGCGTCAGGAAGTCGGCCAGCGGCGCCAGCCGGCGGATCAGCCGCTCGTAATCGGCGGTCGGGTCGTCGGTTTCCTTGTTGCGGCCAAGGTTAATGCCGATGATGGTACGGCCGTAGGCGCGATGGCGGGCCAGTCGCGCCGCCACCGCCTCCATGCCGTCGCTGTTGAGGCCGAAGCGGTTGATGACCGCCGCGTCCTCCTCCAGCCGGAACACCCGCGGGCGGGCGTTGCCGGGCTGCGGGCGCGGCGTGACACCCCCCACCTCGACGAATCCGAAGCCGAGTCGCCCCAAGGCGTGCGGGCATTCGGCATGTTTGTCGAAGCCGGCGGCCAGACCGATCGGGTTGCTGAACGCGCGGCCCCACACACGGGTGGCGAGGACCGGATCGTCCGGCCGCTTATCCGATCGGACCAAACCGCAGGACAGGGCCCGCACCGCCAGACGGTGGGCGGTTTCGGGATCGAGGCGCCGCACCAGCGGCCACGCGAGGCTGTAGAAGGTCGACATGGCGCGGACCTTAGCCGAGCCTTGGCCGCTTGACCAGTATGCCCTTACTTTTGTCACCCCCCGGATGGACAGGACAGGGCATGGGTCGCAAGTTTCCCTTTGGCGTGACGGTTGAAAATGCCATAAGAGAAATGTGGTGGGGCCTACCCCGTTGGACTGTGAGGGGAAGAGCATGCCGCTTCTGGCGTGGCGGGACGCACTGAGCGTTGGCGATCCTGGCATCGACGACGATCATAAGAAGTTGATCCAGTTCGTGAACGACCTTCAGGATGCCATCGACGGCCGCAAGAATGACCGTGTCGTCGGCAAGATCATCCTGGAGCTGGTGCAATACACCAAGGATCACTTCAGCCGCGAGGAAGCGGTGATGCGGGGGTGCGGCTATCCCGATTATGAACGGCATCGCGGCATTCACCAGGCGTTGACGCGCCAGGTGCTGGTGATGGCCGAGCGCTATGTCCGCACCCCGACCGACGCCGTGAAGCAGGAACTCATCGACTTCCTGGCCGCCTGGCTGGTCGAGCACATCATCAAGGAAGACCGTAAGGTAGGCGCCTATTTGCGCGGCAAGCGCGTGTGGGTATGAGAGTCCATCGGCGGACCCCGGAGTGGTTTGCCACCGCCGGCGCTTCCGGCTAAGAAGGGATCAGGGGCGGCCAGCGGCGGCCGCCCGCCGATGAGAGACTGCGGTCCCCGTGCCCACCCTGAAGGCGATCATCTTCGACCTCGACGGCACCATCGCCGAGACCGAGGAGGCCCATCGCGAGGCCTTCAACCGGGCCTTCGCGGCGGAGGGCATGGACTGGCGATGGGATGCCGCCACCTGGTCGGGCCTGCTGGAGATCGCCGGCGGCCGCAACCGCCTCACCGCCTGGCTCGCCGACCACCGGCCGGAGCTGTTGAAGGGCGAACAGGCCACGCCCCTGCTCGACCGCCTGCACGGCGCCAAGGACCGCCTCTACCGCGACATCCTGGAGGCCGGCGAAATCCCCCTGCGGCCCGGCATTCGGGCACTGATCGCCGAGGCCCGCGCCGCCCGCCTGCGCATCGCCATCGCCACCACCAGCCGCCGCGCCATCGCCCGGCGGGTGCTGGAATGCTGCCTCGACCCGCAGGCGCCGGAGTGGTTCCACGCCTTCCTCGGCCACGAGGACGCCACCTACCGCAAGCCGCACCCCGATATCTACCGCCGCGCCGCCGCCCGTCTGCGGCTGGCCCCGGAGGAGTGCGTGGCGCTGGAGGACAGTGCCATCGGCGGGGCGGCGGCGGTGGGTGCCGGAGTGCCGGTGGTGGCGACCGTGACGCCCTATTCCGAGGGCCACGATTTCGCCGGTGCCGTCGCCGTGCTGTCGGACCTGGGCGACACGGCGGCCCCCTGCCGCGTCATCGCCGCCCCCGCCCGCAGCCTCGCGGGGCCGCGCTGCGACCTTGCCGGCCTGCGCCGCCTGCACCGGGCCGCGGTCAAGTCACGGCGGATGCAAAGGCTTTAGCAATCCTCGTGCGCTACCCTCCTCCGGCGGGGCGTCCGGCTCCCGTCGCCAACCGGCCGAAGGTCGGATGGACGAAGGGTTGCATCTTTCGGTAAAGTCCTGCCGGTGTGGAGAGGGGTGAGGGGTTTTGCGGCACATACCGGTCATCGCGCAGCGGCATCGCCCAGACGGCATCCGCCGGTGGGGCACATCGGCTGCCGCCGGAGCGCTTGCCCTGCTGGCGGCGGCCCTGCTGCCGCCCGCCGTCGCCCTGGCGGCGACGCAGGATCTTCCGGCCCTGATCGGCGAGGCACCGGAAGACCCCGACGACCTGCCGCCGCCCGACCTGCCCGCCGATGCCGCCCCTGAAACCCTCGACCTGGGCGAGCAATGCCTGGCCGAGGCCGACCGCCAGGAGCGCGCCCTGCAAATCCCCGCCGGCCTGTTGCGCGCCATCATGCTGGCGGAGAGCGGCCGCTGGGACCGCGATGCCGGCGCCCTGCGCGCTTGGCCGTGGACGCTGAACATCGCCGGCACCGGCAGCTATCACGCCACCCGCGAGGAGGCCCGCACCACCGCCGCCAACGCCCTGCGCGGCGGCATCCGGCAGGTGGACATCGGCTGCATGCAGGTCTCCATGGCGTGGCACGCCACCGGCTTCCGCACGGTGACCGAGGCGCTGGAGCCGGTCTCCAACGTGTCCTACGGCGCCATGTACCTGCGTCAGCTCTACGACCAGCACGGCGATTGGGCGGAGGCGGTGCGGCGATACCACTCCGGCGATGCCGTCCGCGGCGAGGGCTACCTGCGACGGGTGATGCGGCTGTGGCGCGGTGAAGGCGACATGCCCTCGGCAAGCAGCGGCCGCGTCGTCACCGCCGACCGCCGCGACAGCCCCCACCACAAGGCCGCCGCCGCCCTGGCGGCCGGTGACGCGGCTGGCGCGCGGGCCGTCTACGCC
>JAEWWF010000193.1 GCA_023396465.1 Pseudomonadota bacterium | reverse complement strand
TCGAGGAAGGGCACGCGGGCTTCCAGGCCCCAGGCCATGGTCATGTTGTCCACCCGCTTCACCGGGTCGTCACCAGCATGACGGTGGTGTCCAGGCGCAGCGCCTTGTCCACCGCCCGGCCGGCGCCGGGGCGGGCGAACTGGTCGCGGATGAAGGCCAGGCTGTGGTTGTCGCCGACGAAGCGCGGATCGACCGCCCGGGCGTAGTCCTCCTGGCCGCGGTCGCAGAACACGCGGGCGTAATCGGCCACCGGATCGGTGCTGTCCAGCAGCGGCGGATACCAGTGGTAGCCGCCGAACACCTCGTCGGCGCCCTGGCCGGACTGCACCACCCGCACATGCCGGCTGACCTCCTGACTGAGCAGGTAGAAGCCGACGTTGTCGTAGGAGACCATGGGCTCGCTCATGGCGGCGAAGGTCTTCGGCAGGGTGTCCAGCAGGCGGCTGCTCTCGACGAAGATGCGGTGGTGGTCGGTGCCGTAGTGGCGGGCGATGATGTCGGAATACTGGAACTCGTCCCCCGTCTCGCCGCCCGCCGCCTCGAAGCCGACGGAGAAGGTGGCGAGCCCGTGCTGGCCCTGTTCCGCCAGCAGCCCGACGATGAGACTGGAATCGAGCCCGCCGGACAGCAGCACCCCCACCGGCACGTCGGCCACCAGCCGGCGGCGGACCGACAGGCGCAGGGCCTCCATCACCATCTCCTGCCACTCCTCCGGCGCGCGGCGCAGGTCGTCGCCGGCCGGTTCCACCGTCAGATCCCAGTAGCGGCGGCTGGCGCGGCTGCCGTCGGGCTCGACGGTCAGGAGGGTGGCCGGCGGCAGCTTGCGCACGCCCTTCAGGATGGTCAGCGGCGCCGGCACCACGGCGTGGAAGCTCATGTAGTGGTGCAGGGCGACCGGGTCGATGTCGGTGTCGATGCCGTCGCGCCCGCCCGCCAGCAATGCCGGCAGCGACGAGGCGAAGCGCAGGCCGCCGGTCACCTCCGCCAGATACAGCGGCTTGATGCCCAGGCGGTCGCGGGCGAAAGTGACCCGGCCGCCGTCGCGTTCCCAGATGGCGAAGGCGAACATGCCGTGGAAGCGGGCGACGCAATCGGCACCCCAGGCATGGAAAGCCTTCAGGATCACTTCCGTGTCGCCGTGGCTGAAGAAGCGGTAGCCCTTGGCCTCCAACTCGCCGCGCAGTTCGGGATAATTGTAGATGCAGCCGTTGAAGACGACGGCGAGGCCGAGATCGGGGTCGACCATGGGCTGCTGGGCGCTGTCCGACAGATCGATGATCTTCAGGCGGCGGTGGCCGAAGGCGACGCGGCCCTGGGCGAACAGGCCGGCGGCATCGGGGCCGCGGTCCTGCATCCGCCCTGCCATGCGGGCCACCGCCGTGGCGTCCGCCGCACCGTGGTCGAACCGGATCTCGCCGCAGATACCACACATGCGCTCTCGTCTCCTCTTGGCCGTTGCTTGAGTCTGGCGGGTTCGTCCCGACAACGCCTGAGCCGCCGCATTGGCCGAAATGTTTTGGTCGGCGCGGCGGATTTCGTGCTCCTTTGTGGCCTCGGGGGAAGTGGGGTAAAGTGTCAGCGTTTGGTCTTATTGGCACCCCCGACGGATGGTGTGGGGTGGGCCGGGAGGGAGGCCCTGTTGAACGTCTGCAAGGTTCTGGTCATCGACGACAACCCGTCCGATGCCGCTCTGGTTCAGTTCGAGCTGGAGGACGCGGCACCGGGGGTCTATCAGGTGTCGGGGGCGGAGACCCTGGCCGAGGGCCTTGCCATGGTGGCCGAGCGGCCGTTCGACATCGCCCTGCTGGACATGGGCCTGCCCGACAGCCAGGGCATTGATACGGTGCGGCGGTTCATCGAGGTGGCGAGCGATCTGCCGGTGGTGGTGCTGACCGGTCTTGACGATCCCCACATCGGTTTGCAGGCGGTGCAGAGCGGCGCTCAGGATTTTCTCATCAAGGGGCAGGTGCGCGGCGAACTGCTGGAACGCGCCATCGCCTACGCCCGCGAGCGCAAGCGGGTGGAAGGGGAACTGCGCGAGAATGAAAAGCGCCTGCGCACCATCCTGGAAACCAGCCCCGTCGGCGTCGCCATGTCGCGCCTGGACGGAACGCTGCTGTTCGGGAACTCCCGCCTGGCGGAGATGACCGGCGTCGCCGTGGAAGAAATCCCGAGCCGGCGGGCTCAGGACATGTACGCCGACATCGCCGACCGAGATGCCCTGGTGCGGGTGGTGGCGCGCGGTGGCGAGGTGCGCGACCGCGAGGTGCTGCTGCGCCACGCCGACGGCGCGCCGTTCTGGTCGCTGCTGTCCATGCAGCCGATCCAGTACGAGAACGATTACGCCCTGCTGATCTGGCTCTACGACATCTCCTCCCGCAAACAGGCGGAGGAGGCGCTGCGTCTCGCCAAGGAACATGCCGAAGCGGCGGCGCGCTCCAAGTCGGAGTTCGTGGCGGTGATGAGCCACGAGATCCGCACCCCCATGAACGGCATCCTCGGCATGGTGCGGCTGCTGCTGGAAAGCCCGCTGAGCGAGGAGCAGCGGGACTGGGCGGAAACAATCCGCTATTCCGGCGAAGCGCTGATGGCCATCCTCAACGACGTGCTCGATCTGTCGAAGCTGGAAGCCGGCCGGATGCAACTGGACGAGGTGGCATTCGACGCCACCCGTCTGACCGGCAGCGTCGTCAGCCTGTTGGAAGGGCGGGCGCGGGAGAAGGGGCTTGTCCTCGGTCTCCAGGTCGACGACGACGTGCCGCCGGTGCTGACTGGCGATGCCTCGCGGTTGCGGCAGGTGCTGCTCAATCTCCTCAGCAATGCCATCAAGTTCACCGAAGGCGGAGAGGTGATGGTGCGCATCGGCCGCACCTTCGGGCTGCCGCGCCTGCCCGACGGCGCGGCGGGCATCCGGTTCGAGGTGTCCGACACCGGCATCGGCATCCCGCCCGATGCCTGCCAGAGGCTGTTCAGCGCCTTCAGTCAGGCCGACAGTTCCATCTCGCGGCGCTACGGCGGCACCGGCCTCGGCCTGGCCATCTGCCAGCGGTTGGTGGACCTCATGGGCGGTCGCATCGGCGTGCTCAGCCTGGAGGGCAAGGGCAGTACCTTCTGGTTTGAAGTACCGTTGCGGCCAACCGACGACGTGGCGCAACTGGCAGCGCCCGAGGCGCCCGGCGCCGGTCCCTCCGATGCCCCGGCGGCACCGCTGCATGTGCTGCTGGCCGAGGACAACATCGTCAATCGCAAGGTCGCCACCGCCTTTCTGGAGCGCCGGGGCCACCGCGTGGCGGTGGCCTGCGATGGCTATGAAGCAGTGGCGCAGGCCGGCCGTGGCGGCTTCGACGTGGTGCTGATGGACGTCAACATGCCGGGCATGGACGGCTACGAGGCGACCCGGCGCATTCGGGCGCTGCCCGACGACCGGGGGCGGGTGCCGGTGGTCGCCCTGACCGCCAGCGCCCTGCGCGGCGAGGAGGAGCGCTGCCGCGCCGCCGGCATGGACGCCTACCTCTCCAAGCCGGTCGATCCCGACAGCATGGACCGGGTACTGCGCGATGCGGTGC
>JAEWWF010000156.1 GCA_023396465.1 Pseudomonadota bacterium | reverse complement strand
CGTGTCAGCTTGTCCGTGATCCTCTGCGCCATGTCTGCCCCCGTGTCCGTATGGTGTCCGTACATGGAAGCGTATCGGAGGGGCAAGCAGTGTCAACAGGCTTCCGCGTGTGGCGCCGTAGTGCGTTGACATTGAACGACAAGATGGGATTTCGGCGGATTTCTCTGGCGCTCCGAAGGCTGCGCCAGCAGGCTCATAACCTGAAGGTCAGAGGTTCAAATCCTCTCCCCGCAACCAGATCAGCCCGTTATCTCAGTGAGATAGCGGGCTTTTCCGTGCGTCCAGCGCAGGGCGGGGAAGGCGTGTCCAGGACATGCTTGCAAAACGCTGTCTCTCTCCGGCTGTAATCATCGCCGCGGACGCGGCGCCTCAGCGCCGGGTGAGCCATCAGCGCTACATCGGGGATGATCTGGAACAGAGAGCGCCTCGCCAGAACCTCCCCCTACTCCGCCGCGTCCTTCCGCGTCAGGTACTGGCTGAGGTCCACGTCGTCGATCTGGTCTTCGCGCAGGCATTCCTCGGCATAGCGGCGGTAGACGCCGGAGCGCAGGAACAGCTCGAACAGCGGACCGTCGATGTGGTTGTCCTTGCGCATGAAGTTGAGGATCTTCACGCATTCCGATAGCCGCTTGGGTGTCTTGTAAGGGCGGTCGGCGGCGGTCAGGGCCTCGAAGATGTCGGCGATGCCCATGATGCGCTCCGACACCCCCATGTCCTCGCCCTTCAGGCGGCGCGGATAGCCGGTGCCGTCCATCTTTTCGTGATGATTGCCGGCGATGTCGGGCACGCGCTTCAAATGCTTGGGGAACGGCAGTTTCTTCAGCATTTCCTGGGTCACCACGATGTGGTCGTTGATGACCTTGCGTTCCTCGTCGGTCAGGGTGCCGCGACCGATGCACAGGTTATAAATCTCGCCGCGATTGTAGACGCCGACCCGGTGGTCGGGGCGGTCGGCCAGCAGCGGTTCCACCGCCGGCGGCGGCGGCGGTGGGGCCTCGGCGAGCCGCTGGGCCTCCTCCCACGACAGGCCGAGGCTGCGGTCGAAATGACGCACGAAGGTGCGGCCGGCGATCTCGCCCACCCGCGCCTTGCGGTCGTCGGACATGAACTCACCGCCGATGTTGCACTCGGCGATGAAACGCCAGTCGGCATCCAGCGCCGCGCAAGCGGCGTCGAATTCGGCGCGCAGGGCGGCCGCGTCGCCACCTTCGGCGATGCCCTTCCACATCGCGATCTCGGCATCGCGGCGCAGCACCTCGAAGCGGGTGCGCACCTCGTGGATGCGGTCGTAGATGGTTTCCAGCTTGGTGGCCTTGTCGACCACGTATTCCGGCGTCGTCACCTTGCCGCAGTCGTGCAGCCAGGCGCCGAGGTACAGTTCGTACTTCTCGTCCTCGTCCAGATTGTAGTCGGCGAAGGGGCCATCCTGCTCGGCACAGGCGGCATCGGCCAGCATGATGGCAAGCTTGGGCACGCGGGCGCAGTGACCGCCGGTATAGGGTGACTTGGAGTCGATCGCCTCGGCGATCACCTTGATGACGCTGTCGAGCAGCTGTTTCTGGGCGGCGATCAGCTGCTGGTTGTCGATGGCGACGGCGGCCTGACTGGCCAGCGCCTCCACCAGCGGCTGCACCTCGGCGGAGAACGAGAGGACCATGCCATCGTCGCTGCGGGCATTGATCAATTGCAGCACGCCGATGACCAGCCCGGAATAGTTCTTCAGCGGAATGGTCAGGAACGATTTGGAACGGTAGCCGGTGCCGGCGTCGAACTTCTTGGTGCCGGAAAAATCGAAGCCCTCGGCCTCGTAGGCGTCCTCGATGTTGATGGAGGTGCCGGTCAGGGCCACATGGGTGGCGACGTTGTTGTGGTTGGGTTGCCCGGTCTGCGGGTTGAACAGCGGCAGCGGCGGAAACGGGATGGTCACGCCGGTGGTGCCGCCCATGGCGGTGTTCAGGGTGTCGTTGCGCAGGATGGTGAACCGCAGGGTATCGTCGTCGGTGCGCAGGTACAGGGTGCCGCCATCGGCGTTGGTAAGATCCTTCGCCTCCAGCAGGATGCGTTCCATCAGCCGGTCATGGTTGCGCTCGGCCGAAAGGGCGATGCCCAGCTCGATCAGCTTTTCCAGCCGGTGGTTGCGCCGCGCCTCGGCCGGAGTTTCCGCGTGCGCCGCCATACCCAGGTCGGTTTCCAGAGCCATCCCGTGTTCCTTCCGACGGTTGCCCCCGCTTCCGCCGCGTCCCATGGCACCGCCGCGACGGCGCCCCCAAATGCTCGGTATACCCGCCAGCATCCACCCCATGACTTTAGCATAGTCATAAGGGGTAGATAGCCCTTGTGTCCCAAAATGTCGCACCGCACCGGCATCATTGCGGCTTGACGCCCCGCCGCGCATCCGGTCTGGTTGAGCAACCCTTTGAAGGACCACGAAACCACCATGCCCTTTGCGTCGCTGCGCGATTTCATGGACCGGCTGGAGCGGGAGGGCCGCCTGGTGCGGGTCCGCACGCCGGTGTCCACCCACCTGGAAATGACCGAGATCCAGACCCGCCTGCTGGCCGAACAGGGGCCGGCGGTGCTGTTCGAGGATGTCCGCCGCGAGGACGGCACGCCGCATGAGATGCCGGTGCTGGTCAATCTGTTCGGCACGGTGGAGCGGGTCGCCTGGGGCATGGACCGCACGCCGGAGCAACTGCGCGAGGTGGGCGAGACGCTGGCCTTCCTCAAGCAGCCGGAACCGCCCGGCGGCTGGCGCGAGGCGCTGGAGCTGATGCCGCTGCTGAAGACGGTCATGGCCATGAAGCCGAAGACCGTCGGCTCCGCCCCCTGCCAGGAGGTGGTCTTGACCGGCGACGACGTCGACCTGTCGCGCATCCCGGTGCAGGGCTGCTGGCCGGGCGAGCCGGCGCCGCTCATCACCTGGCCGCTGGTGGTGACCCAGGGGCCCACGGGCAAGCGGGAGGACGCCTTCAACCTTGGCATCTACCGCATGCAGGTGACGGGGAAGAACACCACCCTCATGCGCTGGCTGAAGCATCGCGGCGGCGCCCAGCACTACGCCCGCTGGGCGAAGGAGAAGAAGCAGCCGCTGCCGGCCGCCGTGGTCATCGGCGCCGACCCCGGGGTGATCCTGGCCGCAGTGACGCCGGTGCCCGATACCCTGTCGGAATACCAGTTCGCCGGCCTCCTGCGCGGCCGCAAGGTGGAGCTGGTGGACTGCAAGACGGTGCCGCTCAAGGTGCCGGCGACGGCCGAGATCGTGCTGGAAGGCCATGTCATGCTCGACGAGTTCGGCGACGAGGGGCCTTACGGCGACCACACCGGCTATTACAACAGCGTCGAGCTGTTCCCGGTGTTCCGGGTGTCGGCCATCACCATGCGGCGCAAGCCGATCTACCTGTCCACCTTCACCGGCCGCCCGCCCGACGAGCCGAGCGTGCTGGGCGAGGCGCTGAACGAGGTGTTCATCCCCCTGCTGGTGCAGCAGTTCCCGGAGATCGTCGATTTCTGGCTGCCGCCGGAGGGCTGTTCCTACCGCATCGCCGTGGTCAGCATGAAGAAGGCCTACCCCGGCCATGCCAAGCGGGTGATGATGGGGGTGTGGTCGTTCCTGCGGCAGTTCATGTACACCAAGTTCGTCATCGTGGTGGACGACGACATCAATTGCCGCGACTGGAAGGACGTCATGTGGGCGATCTCCACCCGCATGGACCCGGCGCGCGACATCACGGTGGTGGAGGGCACGCCCATCGACTATCTCGACTTCGCCTCGCCGGAAAGCGGCCTCGGCGGCAAGATCGGGCTGGACGCCACCAACAAGTGGCCGCCCGAGACCAAGCGCGAGTGGGGCGAGAAGATCCGCATGACCGACGAGGTGATCGACACCGTCACCCGCAAGTGGGACAGTTACGGCCTGCCCGGCAGCGGCAAACCGATCTGGAAGTAGACCGACAGCACAGGCACCGGAGCACCACCTCCGCCACCTAGGACGTTCGAGCAGTCACCATCCCTTACGGCGCGACCGCGCCGCGCGGCCCCTGCCGCGAGAGCCAAGCGGGCCGAAGGTCCGCGCCCGGCGCCTGAGGGCAAACAAATTGCCCGGCGCCTGAAGGGCAAAATGAACCAACGGCGCGACCGCGCCGCGCGGCCCCTGCCGCGGGAGCCAAGCGGGCCACAGGCCCGCGCCCGGCGCCTGAGGGGCAAACAGAAAGAAGGAGTACCCATGAGCAAGGCCCAGCAGGATACCGCCGCCCTTTCGCTGCTTGATGATCTGGTGCGCAAGGCGCAGGCGGCCGGGGCCGATGCCGCCGATGCGGTGCTGGTGGACGCCCGCTCGCTGTCGGTCGGCTATCGCCTGGGCGAGTTGGAGCACCTGGAACGCAGCGAGGGCCAGGACATCGGCCTGCGGGTCTTCGTCGGCAAGCGTTCGGCCATCGTCTCCTCCGCCGACAGCCGGCCGCCGGCCCTGGCGGAGCTGGTGGAGCGCGCCGTCGCCATGGCCCGGCAGGTGCCGGAGGATGAATTCTCCGGCCTCGCCGACCCCGACCAGTTGGCCCGCGACCTGCCGGACATCGACTGCTTCGACCCGACCGAACTCAGCGCCGAGCAGATGATCGCCATGGTGACGGAGGCGGAGGACATCGCCCGCCAGAACCCGAGAATCGTCAACAGCGAAGGCGCCCAGGCCGGCTGGGGGCATTCGTCGGTGGCGGTGGTGGGCAGCAACGGCATGGCGCTGTCCTACCGGGTATCCAATGTGTCGCTGTCCTGCGTGGTGCTGGCCGGCGGCGACGATGGCGGCATGGAGCGGGATTACGACTACGACACCACCAACTTCGTCGAATCGCTGAAGTCACCGGCGGAGATCGGCCGTCGCGCCGCCGAACGGGCGGTGCGCCGGGTGGGCGCGCGGCGGCTTAAGACCATGCGGGTGCCGGTGATCTATGATCCGCGCGTCTCTCGCGGCATGATCGGCCACCTGCTGGGGGCCATCAACGGCGCCAGCATCGCCCGTGGCACGTCGTTCCTGAAGGACAAGCTGCACCAGTCGGTGATGAGCGAGGCGATCACCCTGGTGGAAGACCCGCACCGCCCGCGCGGCCTGCGCTCCCGCCCCTGCGACGGCGAGGGCCTGCCCAACGTGCGGCGCAATCTGGTTGACCAGGGCACCCTGACCACTTGGCTGCTCGACCTGCGCTCCGGCCGTCAACTGGGTTTGCCCAGCACCGGCCACGCCAGCCGGGGCACGTCGTCACCGCCGTCGCCGTCGGCGACCAACGTGTGGATCGAGCGGGGCAGCCAGTCTCCGCAGGAATTGATGGCCGACCTGAAGGAAGGCATCTACGTCACCGACCTGTTCGGTTCCGGCGTCAACGGCATCACCGGCGACTACAGCCGTGGCTTCTCCGGCCTGTGGATCGAGAACGGCGAATGCGCCTTCCCGGTCAACGAGATGACCATCGCCGGCAACCTCAAGGACATGTTCCGCACCCTGACGCCCGCCAACGACCTGGACCTGCGGTTCGGCATGGATGCGCCGACGCTGCGACTCGAAGGCGTGACGGTGGCCGGGCAGTAATTCCGGCCACCATCCCCTTCCGCCGAGGGGGCAAGGCCCCTCGGCGTCGGGGTCATCCCTTCTTGACCTCGTTGCCGACCACCTGGATATCGACGGTGGTCTGGCGGACGCGGCCGGCGACGCTGTCGGCCTCGGACCGCACGGTCGGCGGCATCTTGTTGTCGAGGTGGCCGTTGACGATACCCAGCACCAGATCGTCCTTGAACAGCAGGTTCAGCTTGGCGTTGCCGCCGACGTGAATGTGCTTGATGCCGGTGGTGCCGGGGGCGGTGCGGCCGCGCGCGGTGCCGGTGATGACCATGCGCACGGCCTGCGCCATCTTGGCATCGCGGCCTTTCACCTCGTCCCAGGCGTCCTTCACCACCTTGCCGGTATCGACCTTGGTTTCCTCTTCCTGCTTCTGGACTTTGAGGATGTCGTCGATCTTTTCGGCCACCTGCTGGATATGCGCCTCGGTGGCGCGGCCTTCGTCGGGGAAAGCGGCATCGATGGCCTTGGTGATCTTGGCCTTGACTTCGTAGTCGGCCACCGCCACCCCGTTCTTGATCTTGCGGCCCAAGTCCTTGGCGGCGTCCTGCTTCAAGACCTTGCTGAGTTGGCCCGGATTGAGTGTCATGGTGTTCCCCCCTGCTCGATGTCCCCGGTTGAATCGCTGCGGTCACTGCGCGCGCAGCAGCTTCATCCTACCAGAGGCGTCGAAAAGAAGAACAACCTTTGCAAGAGCACGGCCCGCCTTTCCCCGAGGCTTCAGGCGAGCGTCAGCGCCATCTCCGCCAACCGGCCGAACGGTGTTTCCCCCGCCGCCAAAGTCACCGGCGCCACCTTCTTCAGCCCCTCCCGCCCGAAGCGTTCGCGGATGAATTCCTCCAGCCACTCGGTGGCCTGGGCAGTGCGGGCGGCTGCCAGGAGATGGCGATCGCGCAGGTGGGCGAAGTGGCGGTCCATGGCGGCGATGACGGTCTTCACGCCCTGCTTCCGCATGCTGGAGACCAGGAGGACCGGCACCTCCCATCCCTCCATGTCGCCTTCGGCCAGCGACAGGGCGCCGTGGACGTCGGCGCTGGCGCGCTCGGCGGCGGCGCCCATGTCGGCCTTGGTGACCAGCACCAGGTGGGGGATTTCGGCGATGCCGGCCTTCATGAACTGGAGGCTGTCGCCCGATCCGGGCTGGACGCAGAACACCACCGTGTCGGCCACCCGCACCACGTCGGTTTCCGACTGGCCGACGCCGACGGTTTCGATCAGCACCACGTCATAGAGGGCCCGCATGACCACCATGGCGGCGATGGTCAGGCCGGCGAGCCCGCCCAGGCGGTCGCGGGCGGCCATGGAGCGGACGAAGACGCCCTGGTCCTCCGGGTCGGTCTGCAGCCGGGTGCGGTCGCCGAGCAGGGCGCCCTTGGACTTGCGCGACGACGGATCGACGGCGATCACCCCGACGGTCCGCCCGCGCGCCCGCCAGCCGCCGATGAGGGCGTTCATGAGGGTGGACTTGCCGACGCCCGGCGGGCCGGTGATGCCGATGACATGGGCCCGCGGCCGCTTGTAGGCCTCCGCCAGCAGCGCCACGGTTTCGGGCGCATCGGGTCGCGCCTCGATCTGCGCCAGCGCCCGCGCCAGCGCCGCCTTGCCGCCCTCTTCAAGCGTCTTCAGGTCCATGGGAAAGGCCCCTGCCGGTTTTGGGGAACCACAAAGACACCAAGACACCAAGGCGGTGGACCTCGCCTCGGCACCACCGCCCTGCACCTGCGCATCGCCAAGCCTTCGCCGAAGGCCTTCATCGTTCTGCTGCGCAGGGCGGGGCGGAGTTCGGCGCTGGAAGCCGAACCCCGCCCTCTTGGTGCCTTTGTGCCTTGGTGGTTAAGACAACCTCACGCCGTCGTGTCGCGATGCTTGCCCAGCACCGCCTGCGCCGCCGCCAGGCGGGCGACGGGAACGCGGTAGGGGGAGCATGACACGTAATCCAGCTTCAGCGCCTCGCAGAAGGCGATGGAAGACGGGTCGCCGCCGTGCTCGCCGCAGATGCCGAGCTTGATGTCCGGGCGCGTGCTGCGGCCACGGTCGGCGGCGATCCGCACCAACTCGCCGACCCCCTCTTGATCCAGGCTGGCGAAGGGGTCCTTCTCGTAGATGCCCTTCTCGCGGTAGTAGTGCAGGAATGGCCCGGCGTCGTCGCGCGACATGCCGAGCGTGGTCTGCGTCAGGTCGTTGGTGCCGAAGCTGAAGAAGTGGGCGGTTTCGGCGATCTCGGCGGCGCGCAAGGCGGCGCGCGGCAGTTCGATCATGGTGCCGACCACGTAGTCCAGCGTCTTGCCCTTGGCGGCGAAGACCTCTTCCGCCGCCTTGTCGACGACGGCCTTCATCAGGTCCAGTTCCTTCTTGGTGCCGACCAGCGGGATCATCACCTCCGGCTCGACCGTCTGGCCGCTGGTCTGCGCGACCTCCACCGCCGCCTCGAAGATGGCGCGGGCCTGCATCTCGTAGATTTCCGGGAACGACACGCCGAGACGGCAGCCGCGCCAGCCGAGCATGGGGTTGCTTTCGTGCAGGCGCACGATGGCGGCGCGGATGGTGCCTTCGTCCACTTCCGCCGCCTGGGCGACGTCGGCGATTTCCTCGTCCGACGACGGCAGGAACTCGTGCAGCGGCGGGTCGAGCAGGCGCACCGTCACCGGCAGGCCCTGCATGATGGTGAACAGGTCGACGAAATCCTGCCGCTGGTAGGGCAGCAGGGTGTCCAGCGCCTTGCGGCGGCCGGCCTCGTCGTCGGCCAGGATCATCTGGCGCATGTGGATGATGCGGGCCGGGTCGAAGAACATATGCTCGGTGCGGCACAGGCCGATGCCCTCGGCGCCGAACTTGCGGGCGGTCTGGGCATCGAGCGGGGTTTCAGCGTTGGCGCGCACGCGCAGGCGGCGGATGCCGTCCACCCACTGCATCAGGATGCCGAAGTCGCCGGTCAGTTCCGGCTGGATGGTCGGCACGGCGCCGGCCATGACCTCGCCGGTCGAGCCGTCGAGGGTGATGACCTCGCCTTCCTTGATGGTGCGGCCACGGGCGATGAAGGTCTTGGCCTTGTAATCGACGCGGATTTCACCGGCGCCGGCGACGCAGGGCCGGCCCATGCCGCGCGCCACCACGGCGGCGTGGCTGGTCATGCCGCCGCGGGTGGTGAGGATGCCCTCCGAGCAGTGCATGCCGCCGATGTCTTCCGGCGAGGTCTCGATGCGGACCAGGATCACCTTCTCGCCGCGCTTCACCCACTCCTCGGCCTCGTCGGCGGAGAACACCACCCGGCCGGAGGCAGCGCCGGGGGAGGCCGGCAGGCCCTTGGCCAGCACGTCCTTGTCGGCCGCCGGGTCGAGCATGGGGTGGAGCAACTGGTCAAGCTGCGCCGGGTCGATGCGGTCCACCGCCTCGGCCTCGGAGATCAGGCCCTCCTGGCACATGTCGACGGCGATCTTCAGCGACGCCTTGGAGGTGCGCTTGCCGGTGCGGGTCTGGAGCATCCACAGCTTGCCGCGCTGGATGGTGAACTCCATGTCCTGCATATCTTTGTAGTGCGCTTCCAGGCGGTCGCGCACGTCGCACAGGTCACGGTAGAGGGTGGGCATCACCTCTTCCATGGCCGGCAGGTCGGAACCGTGAATC
Source organism: Pseudomonadota bacterium (assembly GCA_023396465.1). Classification (GTDB taxonomy): domain Bacteria; phylum Pseudomonadota; class Alphaproteobacteria; order Rhodospirillales; family Rhodospirillaceae; genus Caenispirillum. The sequence continues at coordinate 3,887 of JAEWWF010000156.1, read as the reverse complement.
TGCTTGCCGTGGATGGTGAGGTGCTGTGGCGTGCGGATGCCCGCCACCACGTCCTCGCCCTGGGCATTGACCAGATACTCGCCGTAGAACACGTTCTCGCCGGTCGAGGGGTCGCGGGTGAAGCAGACGCCGGTGGCGCAGTCGTCACCCATGTTGCCGAACACCATGGCCTGGACGTTCACCGCCGTGCCCCATTCGGCCGGGATGTCGTGCAGGCGGCGGTAGGTGATGGCGCGCTGGTTCATCCAGCTACCGAACACCGCCCCGATGGCGCCCCACAGCTGTTCCTGCGGGTCTTCCGGGAAGGGGCGGCCCAGTTCTTCCCGCACCTTGGCCTTGAAGCGGTCGACCAGTTCCTTCCAGTCGTCGGCGGACAGCTGGGTATCGAGATCGACGCCGCGATCGTCCTTGAGATCCTGGAGCAGTTCCTCGAAGTGGTGATGCTCCACCCCCAGCACCACGTCGCCGTACATCTGGATGAAGCGGCGGTAGCTGTCATAGGCGAAACGCGGGTCACCGGACTGCTCGATGAGGCCCTGCACGGTCTGGTCGTTGAGGCCGAGGTTCAGCACCGTGTCCATCATGCCCGGCATGGAGGCCCGGGCGCCGGAGCGCACGGACACCAGCAGCGGGTTGGCGCGGTCGCCGAAGCGGGCGCCCATGCCCTCCTCGATCTGGCGGATGCCGGCGTCCACCTGCTCCTTCAGGTCGGCGGGGTAGGTCTCGCCGTTGGCGTAGTAGTGGGTACACAGCTCGGTGGTGATGGTGAAGCCCGCGGGCACCGGCACGCCGAGCGACGACATCTCCGCCAGATTGGCGCCCTTGCCGCCGAGCAGATTCTTCATGTCGGCGCGGCCTTCGGCCTTGCCGTCCCCGAAGGTGTAAACCCACTTCGCCATGGCTTGTCTTCCTACCCTTCGATCTTGCTGAAGTCCGCCACCTCGCCCATCACCGCGACGATGCGGCCGAGCAGGTGGAGACGATTGCGGCGCAGGCTGGCGTCATCGGCATTGACGGTGACGTCGTCGAAGAACGCATCCACCGGCGCCCGCAGTCCCGCCAGCGCCGCCATGGCACCGGCGAAATCCTCCGCTGCCAGGGCGGAGCGGGCGGCCGGTTCGGCGGCGTCCAGCGCCGCCGCCAGCGCCTGTTCCTGGGGCAGCGCCAGCGCCCCGGTATCGACGGCGCCGCGATAGGCAACCCCGTCCTTCTTTTCCTCGATGCGCAGGATGTTGGCGGCGCGGCGGAAGGCGACCAGCAGGTTGGCGCCGTCTTCCGAGCCGACGAAGGCCGACAGGGCATCGACGCGCGCCAGCAGGCGGACCAGATCATCCTCGACGCCGAGCGCGAAGACGGCCGTCACCAGATCGTGGCGCACACCGGCTTCGCGCAGGTGGACCTTCAGGCGATCGGCGAAGAAGTCGAGCAGTTCCGCCGGCACCGCCGCCTCGCGGGCATCGGCGACGTGCTTTGCCTCGACGAAGGGCTCCGTCGCGTGGGCGAAGATGGTGCGCAGCGGCAGCCGCAGCTTGTTCTCCAGGATCAGGCGGATGACGCCGAGCGCGGCGCGGCGCAGGGCGAAGGGGTCCTTCGATCCGGTCGGCTTTTCCTCGATGCCGAAGAAGCCGGCCAGGGTGTCGATCTTGTCGGCCAGCGCCACTGCCACCGACACCGGCGCCGTCGGGCAGCGGTCGTTGGGGCCGAGCGGCGAGTAGTGTTCCGCCACCGCGTCGACCACCGCCTGCGGCTCGCCGTCGGCCAGCGCGTAATAGCGGCCCATGATGCCCTGAAGCTCGGGGAACTCGCCCACCATACCGGTGGACAGATCGGCCTTGGCCAGATGGGCGGCGCGGTCGACATGGGCGGCATCGGCGCCCATGTGGGCGGCGATTTCGCCGGCAAGGCGGCGGATGCGGCTCACCTTGTCCCAGTCGGTGCCGAGCTGGGCGTGGAACACGCGCTCCTTCAGCCTGTCGACGCGGCTTTCCAGCCGCGCTTTGCGGTCCTGGTCCCAGAAGAACTTGGCGTCGGACAGGCGGGCGCGCAGCACGCGCTCGTTGCCCGCCACGATGGCCTGACCACCGTCTTCCGCCACCATGTTGGCGACGACGACGAAGCGCGGCGCCAGGCTGCCGTCGGAGTTCAGCACCGAGAAATACTTCTGGTGGCTGCGCATGGAGGTGGTGAGCACTTCCTGCGGCACGCCCATGAACTGTTCGTCGATGCGGCCCATGAGCACCACCGGCCATTCCACCAGCCCGGTGACCTCGCGCAGCAGGCCCTCGTCTTCCTTCAGCGTCAGGCCCTCGGCCTCGCACAGGCGCTGGGCCTCGGTCAGGATGACGCGCGACCGCTCTGCCGGGTCGAGCATGACGTAGGCGGCGCGCAGCTTCTCGCGATAGCCGTCGAAGTCGCCGACGGTGAAGGGCTCCGGCGCCAGGAAGCGATGCCCCACCGTCTCCGCCCCGGCGCGCACGCCGGCGTAATCCACGTCCACCTCGCGGCCGTTGAGCAGCGCCACGATGCGATGCAGCGGCCGCACCCAGCGGGTCGGGTTGCTGCCCCAGCGCATGGACTTGGGCCACGGCAGGTCGGCCAGCGCCTGTTCCACCACGTCCTTCAGCACCGCGACCGTCTCGCGGCCGGGCTTCTCGATCACCGCGAACCACACCTTGCCCTTGGGGGTGTCGCGCTGCTCGCACTGGTCGAGCGTCAGGCCGGTGGAGCGCAGGAAGCCGTCGACGGCGGCGGCGGGCGCATCGACCTTGGGGCCCTTGCGCTCCTCCTTCACGTCGGGCTGGCTGAGCGGCAGGCCCTCCATCACCACCACCAGGCGGCGGGGGGTGACGAAGGCGCGCGGCCGGTCCGGCGTGATGCCCTGCTTTTCCAGGCCGGTGACGATGAGGGTCTTCAGATCCTCGGCCGCCTTGGCCTGCATGCGGGCGGGGATTTCTTCCGAGAAGACTTCGAGCAGGAATTCGGTCATGGCCTCAGCCCTCCGCCACGGCGTGGCCGCGGGACTTGAGCCAGCCCTCGCAGCAGGCCTTGGCGAGCGCCCGCACCCGGCCGATGTAGGCGGCGCGTTCGGTGACCGAGATCACCCCGCGCGCATCCAGCAGGTTGAAGCGGTGCGAGGCCTTGATGCACTGGTCATAGGCCGGCAGCGCCAGGCCGGCGGCCAGCAGCTTCTGGCACTCCGTCTCGGCGTCGGTGAAGTGCTTGAACAGCATGTCGGTGTCGGCGTGCTCGAAGTTGTGGGCGGAATATTCCACTTCCGCCTGATGGAAGATGTCGCGGTACTTCACGCCGGCGCCGTTGAAGTCGAGGTCATAGACGTTCTCGACCCCCTGGATGTACATGGCGAGGCGTTCCAGGCCGTAGGTCAGTTCCACCGCCACCGGGTCGCATTCGATGCCGCCGACCTGCTGGAAGTAGGTGAACTGCGTCACCTCCATGCCGTCGCACCACACTTCCCAACCAAGGCCCCAGGCGCCGAGCGTCGAGCTTTCCCAGTCGTCCTCGACGAAGCGGATGTCGTGCTTGTCCGGGTCGATGCCGAGCGCCCGCAGCGAGTCGAGGTACAGCTCCTGCGCATCGGCCGGCGACGGCTTCATGATGACCTGGAACTGGTAGTAGTGCTGCAACCGGTTGGGGTTCTCGCCATAGCGCCCGTCGGTGGGGCGGCGCGACGGCTGCACGTAGGCGGCATTCCACGTTTCGGGGCCGAGCGCCCGCAGGGTGGTGGCCGGATGGAAGGTGCCGGCGCCGACTTCCATGTCGTAGGGCTGGAGAATGACGCAGCCGCGATCCGCCCAGAACTGCTGGAGGGTCAGGATGAGCTGCTGAAAACTGCGGCTGGGCACGCCGGGAACGGCCATGGGTTCGGT
>JAEWWF010000078.1 GCA_023396465.1 Pseudomonadota bacterium | reverse complement strand
ACGGCGCCTCGCCGTCGAAAGCCTTGGGGGCCGGCTCGAACACCGCGCGGGGCGGCGGCGCGATCGGCGGCGATCCGCGCCACCTCCTCCGCGTGTTCCTGGTCGCGGAGAGATTTATCGATGGATACCCCAATGGCGGCGCCGATCACCACCAGCGCCACGGCCACCGTCGCCAGCACCAGCGAGCGCAAGGACAGACCCGCAATGCCGCGCCCCGTGCTCTTGGAGGATGCCTTGCGGCGTCCGGCGGTGCGGGTGCCGCCACCGCTGGAGGACGGTCGTCGCGTCTTCGTCGCGCCTCCGACGGCCGCCTTGCCCCCGGCGGCGGCCTTCTTGCCGGTTCCCTTGCGGGAGCCGGCGCTACGGCTGCCACCGCCGGCGGCCGACGCGGTGGTGGAACGGGAGCGGGAGCCGGTCTTTTCAGCCACGAAAACACATCCTGCGGGAAGGGCGACGGGCGGTGGACGGACACCGCCGCCACCGCTTGCACCGCGACCTTAGCACTTTCGTCCAGAGGCTTGAAGAGTCGCCGGAAAGTTTCATTCTCCGCGATCTTTAGTGGCAGCCGCCACGGTCGCCGCTGGCATCGGCCAGGCTTTCCAGGATGGGGCAATCGGGGCGGTCGTCGCCGTGGCAGCGGTCCATCAGGTGGGTGAGCGTGTCGCGCATGGACTGCAATTCCGTGATCTTGCGGTCAATGTCCTCCACCCGCCGGGCGGCCAGTGCCTTGACGTCGGCCGAGGCGCGCGCGCGGTCTTGCCACAGGGCCAGCAGATCGGCCACGTCCTTCACCGCGAACCCCAGGCCACGGGCGTGCTGGATGAACCGCAGCCGCTCCACGTCCTTGTCGGTGTAGACGCGATAGCCGCTGGCGGTGCGTCCGGCCTCGGGGATCAGGTCGATGCTCTCGTAATAGCGGATGGTCTTGGCCGGCACGCCGGACTTCTTCGCTGCCTGGGAGATGTTCATGCCGCACCCCCTTTCCACCGCCGCAGCAGCAGAGAATTGGACACCACGCTGACGCTGGAGAAGGCCATCGCCGCCCCGGCGATCACCGGCGACAGCATGCCGGCCGCCGCCAGCGGCAGCGCCACCACGTTATAGGCGAAGGCCCAGAACAGGTTCTGGCGGATCTTGGCATAACCCCGGCGCGACAGCCCCAGCGCATCGGGCAGCAGGCCGGGATCGCCGCGCATGAGGGTGATGCCGGCGGTGTGCATGGCGACGTCGGTGCCGGTGCCCATGGCGATGCCGACATCGGCGGCGGCCAGGGCCGGAGCGTCGTTGACACCGTCACCGACCATGGCGACCACATGCCCCTCGGCTTTCAGGCGGCCGACCTCGGCCGCCTTGTCCTCCGGCAGCACCTCGGCCACCACCCGCTCGATGCCGAGGGCGGCGGCCACCGCCTGGGCGGCGCGGGGGTTGTCGCCGGTCAGCATCACCGGCACCACGCCAGCCGCCTGAAGGGCGGCGACGGCGCCACGGGCGCTGTCCTTCACCGTGTCGGCGGCGGCCAGGAAGCCGAGCAGGCGGCCGTCGGCCTGCGCCAGCCACATGATGGTGCGGCCCTGTTCCTCCAGCGCCGCCGCCCGCTCGGCCAGCGGCGCCGTCTCCACCGACCGCTCGCGCATCAGACGCGGCGAGCCGAGCAGGATCGCCCGCCCCTCCACCACCGCCGCCAGGCCGCGCCCGGCCAGGCCCTGGAACTCGGCCACCGGCGGCAGCGCCAGTCCGCGTTCCGACACGGCGGTCAGCACCGCCCGCGCCAGCGGATGCTCGCTGCCCTGCTGGGCGGCGGCGGCCAGGCGCAACACCTCGTCCTCGGTCGCGCCGGGGGCGGCGGCGACGTCGGTGAGCGACGGGCGGCCTTCGGTCAGGGTGCCGGTCTTGTCGAAAATGACGGCGGTGACATCATGAGCGCGCTCCAGCGCCTCGGCGTCCTTGATGAGGATGCCGCGCCGCGCCGCCATGCCCGTCGCCACCATGATGGCGGTGGGTGTGGCGAGGCCGAGGGCGCAGGGGCAGGCGATCACCAGCAGCGACACGGCGGCGACGAAACCGGCCTCCGGCGCCCCACCCACAAGCCACCAGCCGAGGAAGGTGAGCACCGCCAGCGACACCACCACCGGCACGAAGATGGCCGAGATGCGGTCCACCAGCTTCTGCACCGGCGCCTTGGACGCCTGGGCGTTCTCCACCAGCCGGATGATGCGGGCGAGCGTGCTTTCCGCCCCCACCGCCGTGGCGCGCACGCGGATCAATCCTTCGCCGTTGATGGCGCCGCCGGTGACGGCCTCCCCCGGCTCCCTGGTCACCGGCATGCTCTCGCCGGTGATGAGGCTTCCGTCGACCGAGGTGCGACCCTCCACCACCACGCCGTCCACCGGCAGGCGCTCGCCGGGGCGGACCACCACGATGTCGTCGGCGGCGACCAGTTCGGCCGGTACCTCCACCACCGCACCGTCGCGCTCCACCCGCGCCGTTTCCGGCCGCAGCTTCATCAGCGCCCGGATGGCCGACGCGGCGCCGCGCTTGGCCCGCGCCTCCAGCACCTTGCCGAGCAGCACCAGGGTGATCACCACCGCCGCCGCCTCGAAGTAAAGGCCGTGGTGATTGTCGCCGGCCAGCACCCGCCAGGTGGAGAGGCCCCAGGCGGCGCTGGTGCCGAGCGCCACCAGCACATCCATGTTGCCGGCGCCGCCCTTCAGGCTGTTCCAGGCGCCGGTGTAGAAGCGCCAGCCGATGACGAACTGCACCGGCGTCGCCAGCGCCAGCTGCCACCAGCCGGGCAGCATGGCGCCGCCCAAAAGCTCCGCCACCATGCCGCCCACCAGCGGCAGGGTGAGCACGGCAGCGGCGGCCAGAACCAGCAGTTCACGCCGGTTTTCGGCCTGTCGGCGGCGCTCCGCCTCCTCCGCCGCCGCGGCGCCGGAAACCGCTGGCGCCGCATCGAAGCCGGCGCGGCGAATGGCGGCGATCACATCGGTCGCGCCGGCAACGCCGTCAAGCACGGTGACCGAAGCCCGCTCCGTCGCCAGGTTGACGGCGGCGCCCCTCACTCCCGGCAGCTTGCCCACCACCCGCTCGATGCGGGCGGCACAGGCGGCGCAAGTCATGCCGGAGATGGCGAGGTCGAGGGTAGACTCAGGCACCGAGAAACCGGCGCGGTCCACCGTCGCCGCCAGATCGGGCACGGCGACGGCGGCGGGGTCATAGCGGATGTCGGCGCGCTCGGCGGCCAGCGACACCTGCGCCGCGCCCACCCCCGGCGTCTTGGTCAGCACCCGCTCCAGGCGCGTGGCGCAGGCGGCGCAGGTCATGCCGCGCACCGGCAGCGCGACTCGAGCCATCGCCGACCCGGCAGCGAGCGCCAGCGACTCTGCGGCGGCGGTCTGGTCGGTCATTGTCCTGATCCTTCCCAAAACTGGAATGTTGCTCCCAATGTGGGCGTTCCAGCGGCTGGAAGGTCAAGGGCCTTGCGCCGCCTCACGCCCGGAAGGGGAAGCCGGCACCTAAATGCCTGTGATAATTCGAGCTTCGTCGTCATTGACATAAATCTGTAACGCAGGCGTCATAAAGCTTTCGCATGTCGCCGGTATAAGGGAGGGCGAACACTCGCCGGAGGTTTCGCGCAAGCGTACACAAGGCGCACGGCGGGTTCGGCCTTATCATCCTCCAACCGCAAGAGAGGAAACATCATGACCGTCCTGTCTCCGCTGAGCCGCCGCACGCTGCTGAAGGCGTCCGCCGCCGGCGCCGCCGTTCTGGCCGCTCCCGCCATCGTCCGCAACGCCCGCGCCTCCTCTGGCGAGGTGAAGATTTTCGCCTGGGCCGGCTACATCTCCGACGACATGCTCGCCGCCTTCGAGAAGGCCACCGGCATTAAGCCGACCTACACCCCCTATGGCACCAACGACGAACTGCTGAACCAGCTGCGCGCCACCAAGGGCCGTGGCTTCGACATCATCTGGCCGACCGTCGACCGCGTGCCGAACTACGTCGACTTCGGCCTGATCCAGCCGCTCGACGATGGCAAGATCAAGTGGGATGGCGTGGTGTCCGCGCTGGTGAAGGGATCGGAAACGCGCGGCGCCATGATCGACGGCAAGCGCTATCAGGTGCCGTCCGACTGGGGCACCGAGGCGCTGGCCTTCAACCGCGACAAGGTGAAGGCGGAATACGGCACCCTGTCCTATGGCGACCTGCTGCGCGACGACCTGGGCGGCAAGGTCACCCTGCGCGGCCATTCCTCGCTGATCGGCATCGGCCTGTACCTGGAGAGCATCGGCAAGCTGCCGCACCCGCTGATGGACCAGTTCAAGCCCGGCAACGAAGCCGTCGCCCGCGCCAACTTCGACGCCATCCTGGCCGAAGCGGTGAAGGCGAAGAAGAACGTGGTGCAGTTCTGGACCAACGAGAACGAGGCCCAGGGCGCCTTCCGCACCAACGGCGCGGTGCTGGGCCAGACCTGGGATTCCACCGCCTACGCCCTTCAGAAGGAGAACCTGCCCATCGGCTTCATGGCGCCGAAGGAAGGCGCCCTGGCGTGGATGGAAGGCTTCAGCATCCCGGTCGGCGCCGAGAACCTTGAACAGGCCTATGCCTTCATCAACTGGTTCTACACCCCGGAAGCGGGCGCCATGTACACCGAGAAGAGCGGCATCGCCAGCGCCTCGGTCGGCGCCGAGGACAAGCTGGGCGAGACCTGGAAGTCCTTCGTCACCGAAGCCTATCCGGCCGATGCGCTGGACAAGCTGTGGTGGTGGCCGGTGCAGGATCCGGCCTATGTGGCCATCCGCAACGAGTACCAGGACCGCTTCCTGTCGGCCTGATCTGTCCCGTGAGGACCGGCCGCCCGCGCTGCTTCGGCGCGCGGGCGGCCGTCCCCGTTTCTGACGAGGCCCCATGAGCCAGAGCGTCGATCTCGACCACGTCACCATGCGTTTCGGCGACTTCACCGCCGTGCGCGACGCCCACCTGACCATCAACGGCGGCGAGTTCTTCAGTTTCCTCGGCCCGTCGGGCTGCGGCAAGACCACCCTCCTGCGCCTGATCTCCGGCTTCATCGAACCGACCGAGGGCGTGGTGCGCATCGGCGGCCAGGACATGCGCGGGCTCGGTCCCAACCGGCGACCGACCACGCTCATCTTCCAGAACCTCGCCCTGTTCCCGCTGATGACGGTGGCCGAGAACATCGCCTTCGGCCTGGAGGTGCGCGGCGTGCGCCGCGACGCCCGCCGCAAGCGGGCCGATGAATTGCTGGAACTGGTGGCCCTGCCCGGCATCGGCGACAAGCGCGTCTCGGATCTCTCCGGCGGCCAGAAGCAGCGCGTCGCCATCGCCCGTGCCCTGGCGGTGGAGCCGCAGGTGCTGCTGCTGGACGAGCCGCTGTCGGCGCTCGATCTGAAACTGCGCCAGCACATGCGGTCGGAACTGCGGTCGCTGCAAAAGCGCACCGGCGTCACCTTCATCTACATCACCCATGACCAGGGTGAGGCCCTGGCCATGTCCGACCGGGTGGCGGTGATGGATGTCGGCCGCATCGAGCAGGTGGACACCCCCGAACGCCTGTATGACGATCCGCTCAGCCCCTTCGTGGCCGGTTTCGTGGGCGAGAACAACCGCTTCCCCGGCCGCGTCACCGACATTCTCGACGGTCTTGCCTGCGTCGACACCCCGGCCGGACGGCTGGTGGCACGGGCCGGCCCCGGCGTGCACGGCGGCGATACCGTCATCCTGTTCGCCCGCCCGGAGCGCATGCGAATCATTCCGCCGAACGATGCCAGCGTGGCGGAAAACCGCATTACCGTCACGGTGGCCGACCGGGCCTTCGAGGGGGCCTTCGCGCTCTACTCGCTCATCACCGCCAGCGGACACCGTCTGAGCGCCCACCTGGTTCATACCGGCAGCGACGGGTTGCGCCCCGATATCGGCGAAACCACGGTGGTCGCCTTCCGCCCGCATGAAGCGGTGGTCCTGCCTGCCCCGGCCGGCGACCTGGGCACCACCGCCGCCGAGGCGGAGGCCGTGGCATGACCACCCTCGTCCGCCGCTACGGCTGGCCGCTGGCCGGCATCATCCTGCTGCTGTGCGTGTGGTGGGTGGTGGTGATGGTCATCCTGCCCCAGTTGGTGATGGTGGATTACTCCTTCCGCTTCAACCTGCTGCCCCGCGACATCGGCACCGAGAAGGACGTCTGGACGCTCAAGAACTACCAGACGCTGTGGGGCAATCAGATCCACCTCGCCATCTTCGTCAAGACCATCTGGGCGAGCGGGCTTGTCACCGTCATCACCTTCCTGGTCTGCTATCCCATTGCCTATTACATGGCGCAGGTGGCGCGCGGGCCGAGGGCGGGCCTGTTCGTGGTGCTGCTCATCATCCCCTATTGGGTGAACGAGATCCTGCGCACCTTCGCGTGGTACATCCTGCTGTCACGCGGCGGCCCGATCAACGAGGCGCTGATGGCGCTTGGCCTGATCGGCGAACCCATCGACCTGAAGCAGGGCGACGTCGGCGTCATCCTCGGCATGGTCTACGCCTATATCCTGTTCATGGTCTTCCCGCTCTACTCCGCCATGGAAAGCCTCGACCGCAACCAGATCGAGGCGGCACGCGACCTTGGCGCCTCCATCCCGCGCATTCACTGGCGGGTGGTCATCCCGCATGCCAAGCCGGGCATCGCCACGGGCTGCATCATGACCTTCATGCTGGCCGCCGGCTCCTACGCCGTGCCGGCGCTGCTGGGGTCGCCGGGCAGCCGGTGGTTCACGGAGATCATTTACAACTGGTTCTTCGAGGGCGGCGACTGGCAACAGGGATCGGCCTATGCCTTCATCCTGCTGCTGCTCTGCCTTGGGTTCATCCTGCTCATGCTGAAGCTGTTCAAGGTGCGGCTGGGGGATATCGCGAAATGACCGACGTGGCCCCCGATCACCTCGCCACCCTGGCCGAAGCCCAGGCGCCCCGTGCCCCCCGTCGCTCCGCCACCTCGGGCGCCGAGCGCCTGCGGCGGGGGCTGACACGATTCTATCTGGTGCTGTTCTTCGCCTACCTGTTCCTGCCGCTCGCCATCATGTCGGCGGCGACCTTCAACGACAGCCGCTTCCCGACCGTGCTGCCGTGGGTGGGCACGACGACCAAGTGGTTCGGCGTGCTGCTCGACGACCGTCTGATGTGGGAGGCTCTGTGGACCAGCGTGGCGGTCGGGGCCGGCGTGGTGGCCGTGTCGCTGCCGACCGGTGTCGCAGCCGCCCTGCTGTTGAGCAGCCTGCACGCGCGGGCCCGCAATATCGTCTATGCCCTGATGGTGTCGCCGCTGCTGACGCCGGGGGTCATCATTGGCATCTCGACGCTGATCTTCTGGGACCGCGCCTTTGGCATGGCTGGCGGCGTGGTGCTGACCATCCTGGCGCAAGCGAGCTTCATCACCGGCTATGTCATGCTAATGGTGCTGGCCCGCATGCAGCGGTTCGATCCGGGGCTGGAGGAAGCGGCGCTAGACCTGGGCGCCAGCCACGCCCAGGTGTTTCGCCGCATCACCCTGCCCTTCCTGATGCCGGCGCTGGGTGCCGCGGCGGTGCTCGCCTTCCTGCAAAGCTTCGAGAACTACAACACCACCCTGTTCGTGAAGGGGCTCGACACCACGCTGACGGTCTATCTGGCGAGCCAGGTCCGTACCGGCCTGACACCGGCCGTCAACGCCCTCGGGGTCATTCTCATCGGCATCACCATCGTCGGCGCCGTGCTCTATGAAGTGAAGCGGCGGGCCAGCCAGACGGGACGGGGATGATGGCGACAGGACGGGGCCGCCGGGAACACTTGCCCCACGGCCCCGCCCCGCCCCATCATCAGGCATAGGCAAGGCACTCGCCCGTGTCCGCCTCCCGATCACCATCGATCATCTCGAAACGGATCTGGTCCTCGGGAACGATGGCCATATGCACGGCGTGCAGCCGCTCAAAGAGGTGATTGGCATCATCCGCCAGTTGGAGCAACTGCGCCGGCAGAACGTCGCGGTAGGTGTCCACCGGCACCGGCCCGAGCAGGATGCGCGGCGGCGTGGCCTGTAAGACCTCTTGATCACCCAGCAGTCGGGCTTGATGAGCCTGGATGAGCTGTAACGCATGGCAGAGCCGCACGGTGATGATGCGATTGGTCTGCAACATCACCACCCGCTGGCTCCATGGCAGTGCGAGGCGGTCCTGACGGGCGTCGCGGCGCACATAGTCGCGCATGCGCTCCATGAGGGCGAGGGCATCGTGATACAGGTTTTCGAGCATGGTCCTGGTCATGGCGGGTCTCCCGTTGAATGACCGTTGGGCCGAAAGACAGGCAAAGGATCAGGCGGCGCGCACTCCGCCCGGCAACTGATCCGGCTCCTTGCACAACAGGGCCGAAGGGTGCGCGAGGATCGGCGCCGACATCTGCACCTGCGAGGCGGCGGCGCCGGTTACGCCGGCGGCATCCGTGACGCCGGCAAGGGTGTGGGGGGCTCCGGCGGCGCCGGTGCGGACCCGCTCGGCATGGTGAGCGTGAATGGCGCGCGCCGCTTTCACCTCAAGGGCCCCATGGCGGCGGCCCTCCATGAGCGTTGCCCCGACGACCAGCGCCACGGCGCATAATCCAAGGAATCCGCCGGCGAGCAGCCCGATCGAAAGCCGTATCCTGGGGCCGGTGCCAAGCTTGGACAGCGCCATGAAATCCTCCCGTTTGCGTGAGGTTCAGGTTCGGAGCTGTGACCACCATGAGGTGCGATAAACCTTACCTTAAATGAAATTTCTAGACCGGATATCGGGCTGGTTACGCAACGGTGTCCGTCCCGTTGCCCGTTCATTACAAAGCTCAAACAACTCCCGAGAATCCCTGAATTTTTCATGCCCATGGACAGAAGGCATATGACCCGGATGAATTCATGATTCATCCATATCCGACTCCGCTCATGGCGCGGTCTCGCTCCTCCAGCTTCACCGACTCGGTCAGTTGGAAAGGCTGCCCTGTGCCGTCATTCCCTTGACTTGTTCCTCCGGCTGCGCTTCACAGACGGCTTGAACCATCGGCCGACGGGCACGCCGCACCGGCAGCACCACGGCCCAACCGCAGGAGCGTCCCGTGACTGGCAAGGTTCTCGTCGCGCAGGGAGGCGGCCCCACCGCCGTCATCAATCAGTCGCTGGTCGGCGCGGTGCTGGAAAGCCGCAAGTTCCGCAGCGTCGAGAAGGTTTACGGCGCCCTGCACGGGGTACGCGGCATCGTCGACGAGGACTTCCTCGACCTCACCCAGGAAACCACCCACAACCTGGAACTGGTGGGCGAGACGCCGTCCTCCGGCCTCGGCTCCACCCGCGACAAGCCCGACGCCGCCTATTGCCGCGAGATTTTCACCGTGCTCCAGGCGCACGGCATCGACAACTTCTTCTACATCGGCGGCAACGACAGCTCCGACACCGTACGCATCGTCGCCGAGGAAGCCCGCAAGGCCGATTACGCCCTGCGCTGCATCCACATTCCGAAGACCATCGACAACGATCTGGTCATCACCGACCACTGCCCCGGCTACCCCTCGGCGGCGCGCTATGTGGCGCAGGCCTTCATGGGCGCGAACCTGGACAACGCCGCCCTGCCCGGCGTCTACATCGGCGTCGTCATGGGCCGCCACGCCGGCTTCCTCACCGCCGCCGCCGCCCTGGGTAAGAAGTTCCCCGACGACGGCCCGCACCTCATCTACATCCCCGAGCGCGCCTTCGACGAAGACCGCTTCCTGGCCGACGTGAAGGCCACGTTCGAGCGGTACGGCCGCTGCGTCATCGCCGTGTCGGAAGGTATCGCCGACAAGGACGGCGTGCCCATCGCCACCAAGCTCGCCAAGGAGATCGAGCGCGACGCCCACGGCAACGTGCAGCTGGGCGGTGGCGCCCTGGCCGACCTGCTGACCGAGATCATCAAGCGCAAGCTGGGCATCAAGCGCGTGCGCGGCGACACCTTCGGCTACATCCAGCGCAGCTTCGTCGGCTGCGTCTCCGACGTCGACCAGCGCGAGGCCCGCGAGGTGGGCGAGAAGGCGGTGCAGTACGCCATGTTCGGCGACCGCGACGGCTCCGTCACCATCCACCGCACCGGCTGGTATTCGGTCGACTATCACCTGACGCCGCTGGAGGACATCGCCGGCAAGACCAAGGTGATGCCCGACGAGTTCATCGCCGACAACGGCACCGACGTCACCGATGCCTTCCGCCTGTACCTGCGCCCGCTGCTCGGCCGCGGCATGCCCGATGCCTTCCGCCTGCGCGGCAACACCGTGCCGAAGATCCTGAAGAAGGGCTGATGGCGGGCTCCCTTCACCTCATCAAGCTCTGCGTCGGCTGCGACAGCCCGGATGACCTGCGCCAGTGGCAGGCCGGGCGGCTGGCGACGCAGGGCCGCATCGTCCATGTCACCCGCATGACCCCGAAGCGGGCCGACGAGCTTCTGGCCGGCGGCTCGCTCTACTGGGTCATCAAGGGCATCGTGCGGGTGCGCCAGCCCATCCTCGCCCTGCACGAAGGCGCCGACGAGACCGGGCGCGGCTTCTGCGCCATCGAACTGGACCAGGGGCTGGTGGAGGTACAGTCGCGCCCCCACCGCCCGTTCCAGGGCTGGCGCTACCTCAAGGCCGACGACGCCCCGCCGGACCTCCCTCAAGGCACCGCCGGTGAAGCCCCGCCGCCGCCGGAAATGGCGGCGGAGCTGCGGAAGCTGGGGTTGCTGTGACCATGCCCGCCGCCGCCACCCCCGCGCGCAGCCGCGTCTGGGCCCTCGCCGTGCCCGTCATCCTCGCCAATCTGTCGGTGCCGCTGCTCGGCATGGTGGATACGGCGGTGATGGGGCATCTGGACAGTCCGGCCTACCTGGGGGCGGTCGCCATCGGGTCGCTGCTGTTCAGCTACCTCTACTGGGGCTTCGGATTCCTGCGCATGGGCACCACCGGCCCGACGGCGCAGGCCATGGGCGCCGGCGACGGGGCGGAGGCGCGGGCGGTGTTCGGCCGGGCCTTCCTCATCGGCGTCACCGTGGCGGTGCTGCTGTGGGCGGCGCAGGTGCCGATCCAGGCCGTCGCCTTCGCCCTGCTGGACGGCAGCGACGAGGTGGAGGCGCTGGCGGCGGAGTACTTCACCATCCGCATCTGGTCGGCGCCGGCGGCGCTGGTGCAGTTCGCGCAGATCGGCTGGCTGATGGGGCTCGGCCGGGCGAAAGCCGTGCTGGCGCAGCAGGTTGTCGCCAATGTCCTCAACATCTGCCTGAACCTGCTGTTCGTGTTCGGCCTCGGCATGGACGTGGACGGCGTGGCGCTCGCCACCGTCATCGCCGAGTATGCCGGCATGGCGGTCGGCTTCCAGCTGATGCGCTCCAGCCTGCGCGCCCTGCCCGGCCGCTGGAGCCGCGACCGCCTGCTCGACCCGCGCCGGCTGCGGCGGCTGGTGGGGGTGAACGGCGACATCTTCATCCGCACCCTGTGCCTGATTTCCGCCTTCGCCTGGTTCACCGCTCAGGGCGCCCAGAGCGGCGACGTCACCCTGGCCGCCAATGCGGTGCTGCTGACCTTCCTGACCATCGCTTCCTACGCCCTCGACGGCTTCGCCCATGCGGCGGAAACCCTGGTCGGCGGCGCCGTGGGGGCCGGCGACCGGCGGGCGCTGGGCGAGGCGGTGCGGGCCTCCACCGGCCTTGCCGTGGCCATGGCGGCGGCGATCTCGGCTCTCTTCCTGGTGGCGGGAACGCCGCTCATCCACCTGCTCACCGGCCTGCCGGAGGTGCGGGCGGCGGCCGGCGAGGCGCTGCCCTGGGCCATCGTGCTGCCGCTGGTGGCGGTGTGGGGGTTCCAGTTCGACGGCATCTTCCTTGGCGCCACCGAGAGCCGGCCCCTCAGCACCATGATGGTGCTGTGCCTGGGCGCCTTCCTCGGCCTCAGCTGGCTGCTGCTGCCGCTGTGGGGCAACCATGGCCTGTGGGCCGCCTTCACCGCCTTCATGGCCCTGCGCGGGGTGAGCCTCGGCCTGCTTTATCCGGCGCTGGCGCGGCGGGTGGCGGTCAACGCCCGGCCGGCGGCGGACATCCCTCCGGCCATTCCCCCCGCAGCGCCATCCCCTCCAGCCTGAGCAGCGCCGCCACCGCCATGGCGTCGGTGATCTCGCCGTCGCGGGCCATGCGGAAAGCCTCGGCCAGCGGCACCCGGCGCAGGGCGAGGTCTTCGGTGTCCTCGGGCGCCGCCTCGCCGGCGGTCAGGTCCCAGCACAGGTAGATCACCGCCGCCTCGTCGGACAGCGAGTTGGAAAGGTGCAGGCGCAGCAGCTCGTGCCACCGGCCGGCGCGCAGGCCGGTTTCCTCCGCCAGCTCGCGGCGGGCTTCCTCCAGCGGCGGCACGTCCTTGCGGCCGCCGCCCTCGGGGATTTCCCACGAATAGGCGTCCAGCGGATAGCGCCACTGGCCCACCAGCCAGGTGAAGCCCTCGGCATCCACCGGTACCACACCGATGGCCAGCCCCTTCGGCCGCACCACGCCGTAGATGCCGCGGCTGCCGCCGGGGGTGCGGACGTCGTGTTCCTCCAGCGTCAGCCAGGGGTTGTCGTAGATCTGCCGGCGGCTGAGGGTGGTCCACGGGTTGCGGGGGCGGTCTGACAACGGCTCTTTCCTTCCGTGCGGGCTTCGGGGCATGCTTCCCCGCCGCAGCCAACGGCACAAGGGAAAATGCCGTTGCGCCCTTTCGGCCGATGCCCCGTCCTCCCCACATGAAGGGGCCGATACGCCAGCAGTCCCGGAGAATCTTCGTGAAGACAGACGAGCGCCGCGTCATCCGCCTCAGCGAGTATGCGCCCTATCCCTTCCGCGTCGACTCGCTCGACCTCGTCTTCGATCTCGATCCCGCGAAGACCCGCGTCCACAGCACCCTGGCCCTGACCCGCAGCGGCCATGCCGACGACCTGGTGCTGGACGGCGACGACCTGGCGCTGGTGTCCGTCAGCCTGGACGGCACGGAGCTGCCGGCCGAGCGCTTCAGCACCGACGGCGGCAGCCTGACGGTGCGCGACGTGCCCGACCGTTTCACCCTGAAGGTGGTGACGGAAATCGCCCCGGCAGAGAACACCAAGCTAGAAGGTCTCTACGTCTCCGACGGCATGTTCTGCACCCAGTGCGAGGCGGAGGGCTTCCGCCGCATCACCTACTTCCCCGACCGCCCCGACGTCATGACCCGCTACACGGTCACCCTGCGGGCCGACAAGGCGGCCTATCCGGTGCTGCTGTCCAACGGCAACCGCGTCGACCAGGGCACGCTGAAGGACGGCCGCCATTACGCCGTGTGGGAAGACCCGTTCAACAAGCCGTCCTACCTGTTCGCCCTGGTGGCCGGCGACCTGGAGCGGGTGCACGACACCTTCCGCACCCGCTCCGGCCGCGACATCGAGCTGAACATCTGGGTGGAGCACGGCAACGGCCCGCGCTGCGCCTTCGCCATGCAGAGCCTGAAGAAGGCCATGACCTGGGACGAAGAGGTCTACGGCCTGGAATACGACCTCGACCTGTTCAACGTGGTGGCCGTGTCGGCCTTCAACATGGGCGCCATGGAGAACAAGAGCCTAAACATCTTCAACGCCAAGGCCATCCTCGCCGACCCCGACACCGCCACCGATGCCGAATACGAGTACATCGAGGCCGTGGTCGCCCACGAATACTTCCACAACTGGACCGGCAACCGCATCACCTGCCGCGACTGGTTCCAGCTGTCGCTGAAAGAGGGCCTGACCGTCTTCCGCGACCAGCAGTTCTCGGCCGACATGCGCTCGGCGCCGGTGGAGCGCATCAACCAGGTGCGCACCCTGCGGGCCCGCCAGTTCCCCGAGGACGGCGGACCGCTCGCCCATCCGGTGCGGCCGGACAGCTACATCGAGATCAACAACTTCTACACCGCCACCGTCTACGACAAGGGCGCCGAGGTCATCCGCATGATGCACCGGCTGCTGGGGGCGGACGGCTACCGCAAGGGCATCGACCTCTACGTCGCCCGCCACGACGGCACCGCCGCCACCTGCGATGATTTCGTCGCCGCCATGCAGGACGCCAACGGCACTGACCTGTTGCAGTTCAAACGCTGGTACGCCCAGGCCGGCACGCCGCGGGTGGAGGTCAGCGACGACTTCGCCGATGGTGTGTACAGCCTGACCATCCGCCAGCACACCGACCCCACCCCCGGCCAGCCGGACAAGCAGCCGCTGCACATGCCCTTCGAGGTCGGGCTGCTCGGCCGCGACGGCGCCAGCCTGCCGGTACGCCTGGAGGGCGAGGTCGCCTATGCCGACAGCCGGGTGCTGGAACTGCGCGAGGCGGAGCATACCTTCCGCTTCGTCGGCCTGACGGAAAAGCCGGTGCCGTCGCTCAACCGCGGCTTCACCGCCCCGATCCGCCTGAAGACCACCCACAGCGCCGCCGACCGGGCGCTGCTGATGGCCCACGACCCCGACACCTTCGCCCGCTGGGAAGCCGGCCAGCAGTACGCCACCGA
>JAEWWF010000050.1 GCA_023396465.1 Pseudomonadota bacterium | reverse complement strand
TTGACCGGGGCGTTGATCAGGTGCCAGCAGTCGGTTCCACTGACGATCCCGTCAGGCCGGTGGACCTGGGCGTCCCAGAAGGCGTCGACCAGCTCCTTGACCTTCCCGGCCTGGAGCATCTCGTTGGCGTCCTTCAGGGGCAGCGTAGCGATGGCCGCCTTCCCGGGGGTGAGGAGCTTGGCGCATTCCTGCACCGCCTTCCGGCCCGGCTCGTCCTGGTCGAACATGAAGACGACGGTCTCGTAGCTCTCCAGGAACTCCAGGTTCGCCTTGATCGCCGCCTTGGCGCCTTGCGCCCCGTTCGGGACGGAGACGGCGGGCCACTTCCCGAGCGCCTGGGACAGGGACAGGGCGTCGACTTCGCCCTCAACGACCGCCAGACGCTTGCCTCCGGTGCGGCACAGGTGCTGACCGTAGAGGACAGCTTGGCTCATGTCGCCCAGGACGTAGAACTTCTTGTCCCGGCCGCGCACCTTCTGCGCCACGACGTTGCCGTCCTTGTCCCGGTACTGGGCGACTTGGACGGTCTCGCCGGTCTTAGGGTCTTCCCCGATGAAGTAGCCGTACCGGCGACAGGTCTCCTCCTTCAGACGACGGGAGGGGATGTCCCGGTAGTCGCCCACCGGGATCAAGCTCTTGGCCTTCGACACCTTCTTCCTCATGGGGGTTTCAGTGTCGGGCGGGAACCGCTTCCCGCAGGAGAAGCAGTGCCCCCACCCGCTGTCGTTGATGCAGTAGGCGTCGGAGCTAGAGCCGCACGGGCACGGAATGTGCTGCTCCAGCCAGCTCATGCTCAGACCATCGCCCGCGAGCAGCGGACCAGCGCCGCCGGGGTCGGGAAGGCCACGCACTCGTACTTGACGTATCGCTGGCCCGTCGCCTTGTTGACCTTCTGATGGCGGCGGAAACGGAAGCCCTGCTCCTCCATGTCCGAGATGCGACGCGGCAGAGCCATGATGCGGTACTCGGAGATCGCCTCACGGTTCGTGATGGTCTTCTTGCGGGCGAAGTGGGCGACCAGGGTGCGGATCTGATTGGACATGCTCTTCTCCTTGTCAGAAGGTCACAGGTCAGAGAGGTCGTGTTTGTGGCGACAGGTCCGGTTCAACCGGAGCCGTCAGGCGGCATCGGGGTCGTCGAAGGTGGTGAGGGAGTACAGGACCAGGACCGCCGCGAAGAGGTACAGCGCGAGCGGCAGGGGCATCAGGCGATCAGGTCTTTGATCTTCGCCGATACCGCCAGGGCGCGCTGGGCTTCGTCGGAGAGCGCGCGGTTCTCCTTGTCGAGCATGGCGATGGTCTCCTGGTTGGCGACCATGCGCGCCTCGTTCTGGGACACCAGCTTGTCGAGCTGCGCCAGGGTCTTGCTGAACGACTTCAGGATGTTGGTCAGGGTCACGGCTGGTCCTCCGTCAGTTCGGTCCAGGTGATGCGGATGCCCGGCGTCTCGCCGTCCTCGGCGAACCGCTTGCAGACCCAGAGACCGACGACCTGATCGTCGTCCTTCCAGATTTTCTGGGCCTTGGTGATCACGTCGAGCGGACCCTTGGCGTAGTTGTCCACGTCGCCTCGGGGCAGCTTCTTCTTCGAGGTCTTCGGCTTCTCCACGATCACGTCGAGGAGCACGATGACCGGCTTGTCAGTGGGGACGGCATCGAGGTCCGCCAGGGCATCCATGGCCTTGGTGCGGAAAGCCTCGTAGGTCTTGCCGTAGTAGACCCCCCGGAACTTGGTGACGCGCGGTCGGGAGGCCGGGGCCGGGGTGACGGCCAGCCAGAACGACAAGAGGCCCGCCGCTGCGAGCCTCTCCACCGTTCCCTGGATGGCGTCCGACAGCTTAGAAATCGCCGTCGTCATCATCCTCGCCGTCCTCGTCGGACTCCTCGTCCTCGTCCTCTTCCGCCTCGTCGTCGGCGTCGTACTCGAAGCCGTCCTCGTCCTCGAAGTCGTCGGCCGCGTTGTAGCCGCTGTTGTTCTTCGTGATGAGCTGGACCGCGTTCAGCCAGAGGGCCACGGTCTTGGTGCCGGAGGGAGTGCAGGGGTTCAGCGTGACGCTGATCTTCACCTCGTCGCCGGACTTGATCACGTCCTTCGGCAGCGCCTTGCGCTTCGCGTCGATCATGGTCGGGCGCTTCTTCGACTTGGCGGTGATGAGGAACTTGCCCTCGAACTCCTCCTTGCCGGTCTCGTCGCCGTCCTTGAACGGCAGCTTGATGCTCGCCTCCTTGACCTTCGGCCACTCCTTCTTCGCGGCCTCAATGCACTTCGCCTTGAAGCCCTCGATCCACGGCGCGTCCTGGTCGACCACCAGGGTCACCTTGAACTTGCCGTCGGCGTACTTGCCCTCGGTGTCGGGCTTGGCGAGGTACGAGTAGGCGGCGATGCCGGGGCCGATGACGGCCTTGGTGAACTGCTTATTCTTGTCAGCCATGACGGTGTCTCTCGCAGGTGGAAACGGTGTGGTTTGGGTGTCGCCGACGATCAGCCCGTGGTCTTGCGACGGCGGCGCGCCTTGAAGGGACGCAGCTTGACGCCGTGGGCCTCGGCCCAGGTGTCACGCACCATCTCGGCCATCACGGCACGCTGCTTCTTGTCGAAGCCGGTGCGGTCGAAGGTCTCGCCGTTGACGGTGACCGCGTCGGTGTCCGCGCCCATGCGGATGGTGACGTTCAGCATCAGGCGTCCTCCCGCTCCAGGGCCTCGACCAGTTCGTCCAGGGCCTCCTTCGGGTCCAGGCTGTAGTAGGCGGCGGCCTCGTAGAAATCCTTGAGCAGCGACAGCAGGACGAAGGCCGGTTCGACGGAGGTCGAGGCGTCCTCCACGCTGGCACCCGCCGAGATCAGGCGGGCGGCATCGAAGAGATCGTCGTCGCGGAACTGGGGCATGAGAGGGTCTCCTTGGTGATCGTGGCGTCGGTGTTGCCGAGAGGTCCGACTCAATCGTCAGACGGTCACTGTTGTGTGTGGACGAGGCGGATGAGCTGGCGCTTCAGCCGGTCCCGCTCGCCCTGCAGCCACTGGAGGTCCATGGCCGTGTGCATCGAGGGCGACTTCAGCAGCGCCTCCTGGGTCTTGCGGATGCGGTCGTGGAGGAGGAGGAGCCGCTTGGCGGCGCGGCCCCCCTGAGCAGTTGTCATAGCTTTCATCGTCAGACAGTCACTGTTCTTCATGCGAAAAAGAAAGCGGAGTCCAGCACCTCGGTGATGTTGAACTCACCACGGGCAACAAACTCGGACCAGTGAGGCAGCTCACACCGCCCGGCGACGTCGGCCTTCCACCCCTGATACAGGGTCTCCAGCCAGTTCTTGGAGTACATCGCCACGAACTCCTCCCGCAGCACCTGGGCCAGGGTCTCGGTGTCGGCAGCATGGACCCCATATGAGTCGTGGATCATCAGAAAGTCACTGTACCCCATGGACGCAAGACGGTTGACGGTCTTGCTCAAGTGCGCCGCGTCGAAGGAGTGGATGACGTTCGGGGCCGACGCCAGGGCTTGCTTCCTGGGGTTCAGCCCGGCCAGGGGGTCTTCGTCCCAGAGGATCTGCTCGCCGAAGAGCGTGTCGACCTTCTTGCGGGCCAGGTTGTAGTAGCTCTGCTGGATCAGGTTGCCGTTCGGCGTCCGCCAACGGAGCGACACGTTGACCTCGGCCATCCGCTCGGCGCAGCTCTGAATCCACTCCATGACCGCCTTGGCGGCGGCGATGGTCTCCGACAGGGCGCGGACGATGGTGTCCTTCAGGTAGCCCGCGGCTTCCCACTTCTCCTGCTTGGACATCTCCCGGTAGCCCGGCAGCAGCTTGACATGGCCGTCCTTGTAGAGCTGTTGGGCGATGCCTCGCTCGGTCACACCGTAGGGCGTGGTCATGACGGCGCGCTTCACCACCTTGCGACCCTTGGCCGTGTCGGTGAGGACGCCGAGCCACGCGCTTGCCCACTTCGCCCCGGCCGTCACGTCCTCGGCGAGGATGCGACGGACGGAGGCTGCGACCTCCAGGTAGATGTCCTCGCGCTGGTCCCGCTTCATCAGGTTGGTCGCCTTCGCGCCGACCGGGTCCAAACTCATGGCGGACAGGTGCTGGAGACCGTTGCAGCTACCGTCCAGGGGGATCGGCAGGTGGCTGATGAACTCCGGCGCGCGGTCGCCCATGGCGGTCGCCTGTTCCAACTCATGGCACGTCGCCAGGAAGGACCACGGCTCGTCGGCCTGGGTCCAGAACCGCTCACCGTCGAGCGGGTTCTTGGCGCTGTCGATGATCAGGTCGATGTGATCCATCACCCACTCCACCCGCTGATCGAGCGGTAGCTTGTCCTCACCGAAGGTGTTTGCCGCGCGGACGGCCAGCCAGTACAGGCCCTTGTGGCCGATGGGCTTGCCCTCGGCGAACATGATCAGGCCCTTGCAGACGTCGTCGCCCTGGCTATGGAAGGTCTCCGGCATCGGGTAGAAGCGACCCCGGAAGTCCAGGAAGAACGGCTCGAACCACCGCTCCACGTCGTACAGCTCGCGGGCCACGCTGAACTTGTCGAGGAACTGCTTCCGCAGGGAACCCAGGCGGACGATCTCCAGGTGCGCCTCCTCGCGGCGGGCCTTGTGTTCGCTGCGCTCCTCGTCGGTCATGCGCTCCCACTCGTCGTCGTCCTTGCGACCAGGGATGACCGGGTCGTGGGCCTGAGGCAGACCGGCGATCTGGTCACCGTTCATCCAGGCTTCGGACATCACGTCGAAGACGAAGCGGTTGATGCGCTTCGGGGTCGCGCCCAGGACATTCAGGGTCGTGAGGGTGTCGTCGGAAATCGCGTCCTCCACCGCGCTGCTGTGGCGGAAGATGCCGCAGCGCATGATGTCGGAGCGGATCATGTAGTAACCACCATCGAACTTGGTCATCGTCGGCGTCCTCGCGTTGAAGTAAGACAGTCGCTATTCAAGGGGGGCAAAGATAGCCGCCCTCTGCAGGGGCTTCCTCAACAGAAGGTTAGTCTGATCAGGACTGGTAGGAGAACGTGTGAGTCGACTAAGCTCGCGCTCTATTCAGAGGTTCGCGGGCCGGCGTCCAACAGAAATGGCTCTGGGTAGATTGGACGAGTGCGTTTTAAAGCCGCGATCTTGCCAACGAGAGGTTCGTCTTCGCAGCCATCTGTCCATTCCTCGAAAGACAGCAACGGAACACACTTTCCCTCCCAACCTTTGCCCCCACCGTTATCAAAAGTGTGGAAGGTGACGTCTGTGTAGCCGAGGTCCTCCAACGCATGAAGGCAGGTCAGGAGCTGTATTGCATCGGGGGTTCCGATATGCCGCGGATCCTTCCGGGCGTGCGCGTAGCGCCTATCCTTCAGTATGGCTGCCTGCTTCATGATGTCCGGCGTCGGCCCGATCGGGATGAAGGCTCCATTGAAGTCCGCTAGGAATTCGTCGATATCCTCGAAGCCCTTCTGCTTCAGCGCACTTGGGCGGATTTCTGCAAGCGTAATGGTGGAGAAAAGAATGTCCACCTTTCCGTCCTGGGCGTCGCGAATGTACTGGGCGATGTCCATGACGTACTCATTCGGGTGCTCGGTGAGGTACCGATAGAATACGCAGGAGTCCCAGAATAAGGCTTTGGTAGGTTCCGGCATCAGGTGGGATCATCCCAGTCGGAGGCAGTTAGATCCTTAAATTTGCCACGCCACCGCAGCATGTCTGGGGCAGCTTTAACTTCCCGATGATGAAGTATTTCGATCCGTTCTGGAAGGCCGCTTTCCCCGCCGTAATGTGCGCGTCCCTCTACGCTGACACGGCAGTCCAGGATATCTTTGATCTGCTGAGAGGTGGCTCCGCGATAGATGCAGTCGATTTCCTTCCCGCCGGCCCGCAGAATCAGCTTTAGCCTTGGCGTATCACCACGAAGATCAGCTTCTTTAATAGTTCCGTCAAATACACCTATGGCTACTCCGGTGTAGTAAGACTTGTTCCTTGGTTCCAGAAACTCCTGGGCACGTCTCACTTGCTTAAGAAAGAAATCATCTACTCTAAAGCAGTGCTTCTCCCCCACCCTGATGTCAGTGTGGGAAAAATCCTCGGACACACCCCGTGCAATCCTCTCAATGTAGGGGATGCACATATAGTAGTTCTGGATTTCCTTGCGGTTCAGATCGTTGATCGCCTTGATCGCGTGCCCGAGAGCCTCTGTCCCGGAGCCCACTCGACGCTTTTTGGAAAAGACGACCTCAGTTAGCGTCGCGGCAGCACTCTCGCTTTTGAGGTCAGACACGACGTAGTCGAACCGTATGCCGCCGTTCGTGACTTTGTCGGCGGCCTCAAGAGCTTTAACAAGCGCTGCCAGCTGGCGCGCGAACACGGAGGCGCGGACGCGGCCATTGGTGTTCTGCGCGCCATGCACTCTGAGTTTAACCTGACCGGTTCGTAGTTCGTCGGCCATTATGCCCCACTCGGCAATCCATACCCCAATCTCGCCAACGAGGCTGGGACCACAACTTTTGTGCGGTCGCAGCCTAAGATACTACCGTTGTTTGGCAAAAAGTCAAACCGTCGAGAGGGGGACGCAGTACGGTTGCGTCCTTTGTAGTTCCGTGCGAACCCACGGGCGCGGCGGGCAGAGCATGGGACGCAGCATGGGCTTCTGAAGCTCGGCGTGTTCCTGCTGGTCCTTGAGGGCGGCGAGGGCCTCGTCGGTGAATTTGATGACCTTGCAGCCGTTGCCTCGCTCGAAGATCATCCCGACCTCGAACCAGCCCTTGCCCTCCTCGATGGCGACCTGGACGAGCCGCGCACCGAGCTGGATCATGTGGTTGCGGTCCTTCTTGGTGCGGGTCTGCTGGAACTTGGACATGAACCGGCCCCAGTTCTTCGCGGTCACCGGCTGGCCCTTCAGGAAGTGGATGAGCTTCTTGTACCGGGACTGGTAGTCCTCCTCGTCCTTGGCGCGCTGCTGCTCGGCGCACTTCCAGTCCTCGAACTCAAGCTGGGTGAACATCATCGAGCCTATCTTCAGCTCGGCGCTTGTCAGCTTCTTGGCGAGCGCCTTGTCGCTGTACTCGTCGGCCAGGATGCCCCGCAGGGTGATAACCGCCGTCTGCTCCGGCGTCAGGATCGCCAGAGGGATCATGCCCCAGGCGAAGCGGCCCCCACGCGGCGGCTCATTGACGTACAGCACCGCCTCGTTGCGCAGCTCGGTGATCCGCTGGATCATGCCGGGCAGGATGTCGGAGTAGAGGATGCAGGTGGCGGTGCGCTCGGCCAGACCCTTCCGGGTGCGGGTGCCGTCCTCCCGGAGCTTGCCGCCCAGGTCGTTCAGACGGAACCGCTTCACCCCCTCATCCACGCAGTGGATCTCGTACCGCTTCTGCTTCTCGATCAGCTCGATGTCGACCATGTGTGTCACAGCCGTCACTCTCCTGGTGTGTCGAATATGTGTCGCTGACTGACCCGATAAGAGTCGTTTAATATCAGACAGTTACTGTTGTTCGGCACACACAAGCCACTGATTTCGTTAGAAACTTCCTTTCAGATCAGTGGCTTAGAGGGGCTGATTTTGCCGGGGAAGGAAATCATAATCCGCGTGTCGGGGGTTCGAGTCCCTCCTCCGCTACCAGATCAAGGGGCCTTGGCACTGCCGAGGCCCTTTTTTCTTGTGGCTTTCCCGTTTCTGAAACGGGCCGCTCGGCTCAGGGGCGGGGCGTTCCGCCCGACCATCCCAGATCCCGCGAGATGGCGTCGGCGGTGCTCAGCAGCGCCGCCCTCAGGCTGTCCTGGACGCCATCGGTGTACATGACGGTATCCGGGCCGCTCACGTTGATCGCCGCCACCACCTGTCCGACGTAATCGCGGATGGGGGCGGCGATCGCCGTCGAATAGTCCGAGTAGTCCAGCGCCCAGCCGGCGCGCCGATCGGCGGCGATGCGCTCCTTCAACTCCAGCAGGGTTTGCGGGGCGGGGGAGGGGTAGCCGTCGATACGCACCCCCTTGTAGAGGATGGCCAGATCATCATCGGCCAGGGCGGTCAGCAGCATGCGGCCCATGGCGATGGTGTGGCAGGGAAACCGCGAGCCGACCGGCACGTTCACCGAAATCCGCTGTGGTGCCAGGGCGCGGTAGATATAGATCGCCTCCGTTCCATCGCGCACCGCCATGTGGCTGGACATGCTGGTGTCGTCACGCAGGCGGTTGAGGTGAGGCACGGCGATGTGCAGGATTTCGCGCCCGGCCAGGAAACTGAACCCGCGCGACACCACTTGCGGCCCCAGTTCATAGGTATTGCGGCCGGTCTTGGTCAGATACCCCATCTCCGTCAGCGTATGGACGATGCGGTAGATGGAGGACGCACTGACGCCGAGGTGGGTGGCGAAGTCGGCGGTGCTCAAGGTGCGGCGGTCGGCGGAAAACAGCTCAAGAACCCGCAGGGCCTTCTGGAGGGCCGGTACGATATAGGGGTCGGACCGTTCTGTGCTGGTGTCTTCCAAGGGCCTCGTCTCGCGGTGGTGGGCGACAGGAACAGGGACGGCGTTCGCCAACGGCACGGAGAGCGCCTCATCACGGCGTGGCGTGACACGGAGCGGGAGACCCAAGAGGGCCTCCCCGCCGCGTGCGTCATGGTCTAGGCGAGGGCTGCCCGTCTGGCAAGCAGTGTGTTGCGCCCCAGCACCAGGAAGACCACCGTCCCGGCCACGGCGACCGCCCACGGGTTGCTTCCGACCAGAACCAGCCCCGCCAGGGTCAGCAGAACCTTGTCGACGGTGCCGAGCGTCGTCTTGAAATGGCCGATATAGGCGGCCGACAGGGCGACGATGCAGGTGACGCCCGACCCCAGGGCGAGCAGGAACTCGGTCCAGGTGAAGTCCACGAACAGCAGGCTCGGCGCGTAGATGAACATGAACGGCACCAATACCTTGCCCATGGAGAGGCGGAAGGCGGTGAGCCCGGTGCGCATGGGGTCGGAGCCCGAAATGCCCGCCCCGGCATAGGCCGCCAGCGCCACCGGCGGCGTCACGTCGGCGAGAACGCCGTAGTAGAAGACGAAGAAGTGGGTGGCGACCAGCGGAACGCCCAGCTGATGCAGGGCCGGGGCGGCGATGGAGGCCAGGATGATGTAGGTCGGGGTGGTCGGGATGCCGGCGCCCATGATGATGCAGGCCAGACCCACCAGCAGCAGGGCCACGAACAGGGTGGCCGACGCGGTGGTGAGGTAACCGGACGGGTCCACCGACGACAGCCACAGGCCGCTGACCTCGGCCAACTGGATGACGGCGCCGGAGAACTTGAAGCCGAGCCCGGTCAGGGTGGTCACGCCGAGGATGAAGCCGACGCAGGCGCAGGCGGCGGTGATGGCGATGGAATGCTGGGCGCCGCTGATCAGGCCGTCCCTGAGGCGGGCCGGCGTCAGGACGGTGGAGGTGTCCAGGCTTCCGATCTTGAGGGCCTTGGTCACCAGGGGGATGTAGGAGCAAACGACGGTCAGGATGATGCCCCAGAACGCCGACAGGAAAGGCGTGTACTGCATCAGCAGCAGCGTGACCATGCCGACCAGCGGGATCAGCAGGTGCCAGGACCGTTTCAGCACGTCCAGGATCTGCGGGATCTGGTCCTTGCTCATGCCTTCCAGGCCGAGCCGCCGGGCTTCCAGGTGAACCATGCACAGGGTCGCCAGATAGTGGAAGGCGGCGGGCACGATGGCGATGAGGATCAACTCGTTGTAGGGGATGCCGAGCATCTCGGTCATCACGAAGGCGGACGCGCCCATGATCGGCGGCGTCACCTGTCCACCGCAGGAGGCCGAGGCTTCCACGGCGGCGGCGAAACGGGGGGAAAAGCCCTTGCGGATCATCATCGGGATGGTGAAGGCGCCGGTGGTCACCGTGTTGGCGATCGGCGAGCCGGAAATCATGCCGAAGAAGCCGGAGGACACCACCGACACTTTCGCCGGACCGCCGGAGTAGCGGCCGGCGACGATGGTCGCCAGTTCGATGAACAGCTGGCCAAGACCGGATGCCTGCGCCAGCACGCCGAACAGGACGAAGTGGAAGACGTAGGTGGCGACGACTCCGACGGCGATGCCGTAGATGCCTTCCGTGCCGAGATACAGGTGGTTCACCATGCGGATGATGTCATAGCCGCGATGCCCCAGCATGCCCGGCAGGTAGGGGCCGAGGATGGCATAGAGCAGGGCGACGGTGCCGATGACCGGCAGGGTCTCGCCCATGGTCCGGCGGGCGGCTTCCAGCACCATGATGATCGCCAGCAGGCCCATGATGTAGTCCAGCGGACCCGGGAAGCCGGCGTTGTCGATGAAGATGTCCTTGAAGAACACCACCAGATAGAGCGACGCCGCGAGGCCGGCGATCGCCAGCGGCCAATCCGTGAAGGACAGGCGATCGCCCTGGCCGCCCAGGGCCTTGATCGGCAGCGCGGTGAGGGCGATGAGCGTCACCAGGCCGATCAGCGCCCACAGGGCTGGGGCGGGAACCTGACCGCTCAGGGTGCCGACCAACTGCCAGGTCAGAAACATGTAGAAGATGGCGAAGGCCAGCCCGAAGCCCCAGGCGCGCGGTGTTCCTATCCCCTTCTGGCGCGGGAAGAACAGGAACACCAGTGGCAGGATCGCCGACATGTGCACCGACCGGTGCATGACCTCGTTCAGCAGCCCGAAGCCGGCGGTATAGACGTGAAACAGGCTGATGCCGATGCAGGCAAGGGCGGCGATGCCACCCGTCACGCCTGACAAGCGGCGGAAGTTGACCTCGTTGTCGTACTTGCGAACAAGCTCGTCCGCCTGCTCCGCCGAAATATGGTGAAAGCCCTGATCGTCGACCAACTCCGGCGGGGGTGTGTCGCCGGAGCGGGTGTGGGGTGGGCGGGACGCCTCGGGGGTCATGACGGGTCTCCTCTCAGCGGCCCGCGCCGGGCCGTGGGTGTGGCGGACAAGGGGAGGGGCGCAGGTGCAGGGCCTGATCTCTCCACTGGTTCAGGTCGACCGTCTCGCCGGCCGCGTGCAGACGGTTCTGGTAGTCCCGGTTGGTGCGGACCACCAGCCGGGGAATGGGGCGATCCAGGATCAGGCGGAAATGCCCGTCCTCGTGCTGCCACGCCAGCGCGCCCGGATCGTCGACCCCCGACGGCAGACCTTGTCCATGGGCGACGAAAACCTCGGCGGTCTGGCGGATGGTGCCGTCGGCGTTGAGGACGTAGTCATCGCGCACCGGGGTCAGGGACACCGAATGGATGAAGGACAGCGCGAAGGCGCCGTCAGCCCCCAGCGCGATCCGGGCGAGGGGGGCCTCGTGCGGGAACGTCAGGATGGCGAGATACGGCGTGCAGCGGGGAGGTGTGGTCTCGGGCAGGGAGGCCGGCACGGCGCAACCGGCCAGCACCGCCGCGAGCAGTGCCGGCCGGAGCAACCGGGCGACGGCCTCCTTAGTTGATGAGGCCCTTTTCACGGTAGTAGCGCTCGGCGCCGGGGTGGAGAGGAACCGAGATGGACTCAAGCGCCGTTTCGAGGGTGATTTCCTTGCCCTTCACATGCACCTGGGACAGCGTCTCGGTGTTTTCGTAGAGGGCCTTGGTGAGGGCGTAGGCGAGGTCTTCCGGCAGGTCGGCATGGGACGCCCAGATGGCGCGGACGGCGATGGTCTGCACGTCCTTGTCCAGGCCCTTGTAGGTGCCGGCCGGCAGGGTGACGCGGGCGTAGTAGGGCTGGACCTTCAACAGTTCGTCGACAGCCGGGCCGGCGATGGGCAGCACGGTGATGTCGTGGGCGTTGGCCAGCTCGGTGATGGAGGCGGTCGGCGCGCCGGCGGTGATCAGCGAGGCGTCGAGGTTGCCGTCGGCGATCTTCTCGGCCGACTGCGAGAACGAGGAATAGTCTTCCTTGACGTCTTCCCGCTTCAGTCCGGCGACGGTCAGCAGGTCACCGAGCAACTGCCACTGGCCCGACCCCGGCGAACCGGACGACACGGAATGCCCCTTCAGATCCTCGAAGGAAGCCATGCCGGCGCCGCCACGGGCGATCAACTGCACCGTCTCGGGGTAGAGGGCGCCGAGCGCGCGGATCTTGGTCTGGGCCTTGCCCTCGAACTGGTTCTTGCCGTGGTAGGCGGCATCCAGGATGTCGGCGGCGACGAATGCCGTTTCGATCTCGCCACGGCCCAGCAGGCCGGCGTTGGCGACGGAGGCATTGCCCGTCTCGGCGGTGGCCGAGAGCTTCTTGTTCTCCCCGAGATCGACGGTATTGGAGATCAGCTGGGCCAGCATGCCCCCGAGGGGATAATAGGTGCCGCCGGTGCCGCCGGTGGCGATGCCGACGAAAACCCGCTCGGCGGCGAACGTCGGCGCCGAGACCGAAATGGCCAGGGCGGCGACGGCGCAGGCCCGGATGATGGTCTTCTTCATCAGTCCTTCACTCCTGTTGTCCCGGTTGAGTGTCGAGCCACGCCCCCCCACCAATGGCGACCGTGGCGAACACCGACGCGGGGACAGCGCGCCGGCGCGGGATGGGTATCCGTCAGTCTTGCGGCCAGGCGCGCATGAGGCGGTCGCACAGCAGCGCCGCCACCCGCACCCCCAAGCCCTGGGGATCGACGTCGGGGTTCAGTTCGGCCAGGTCGGCCAGGGCCAGCTTCGGGCCCAGCGGGCCACGGGCGGCAAGCACGGCGTCGATCACCGCCTCGATCACTTCCAGCGGAACCCCGCGCGGCGCCGGCGCGCTGACCGCCGGCATCACGGCGCCGGGCAGCACGTCGAGGTCGATGGTCAGGTAAACGAGATCGCAGTCGGCCAAGGTCTCGGCGACGAAGGCCAGGGTGCCGTCCAGGTGGCGGACGGCGCACTCCTCGTCCAGTCGCCAGCGGACGCCAAGCGCCTCGGCCCGCTCGAACAGGGCGGCGGTATTGGCCGTCCGGCTGATGCCGACACAGGCATAGCGGAAGCGGTCGCCGTCCGCCGTCAGGTCGGCCTCGATCTGGCTGAACGGGGTGCCCGACGACGGGCCGGCGTCACCGACGCGGCGCAGGTCGAAATGGGCGTCCAGATTGAGGATGCCGATCCGAGCCGTTGGATGCACGGCGCGCGCCCAACGGCGCAGCCCGGAGAAAGACCCATAAGCGATCTCATGACCGCCGCCGATGACCACCGTGCGGTGTCCTTCGGCGAGCACGGCGGCGACGCGGTCGGCAAGGGCCGCCTGGGCGTGTTCGAGATCGCCGTCCGGGCAGGGAACATCGCCAAAATCCCAGACATCCCCGGCGCCATGCTGCCAAGCCAGATTTGCGAGGGCGCGGCGCAACGCAGCGGGACCGTGGGCAGCGCCTTGACGGCCCTTGTTGCGGGCCACCCCGGCATCGCAGGCGAAACCGAGCAGGGCGCGTCGAGCGGCACGCGACGGGTCCGGGTCGGCCCGCCGTACCCGGTCATGCCAGCGCACGGCCAGCGGACCGTCCTCGGGATCGGTCCGTCCTGTCCATATGTGATGTTCGATTTCATATTTGAACATTTATCGCTCGCATGGCCGCCATCGTCGGTTCAGAGTGGTAATTTCATTATGAATGGCTTGATATATAAATTATTCCCTCTTTCCCAAGGGTGCAACGCTTCTGTCACGCGGGTGGAAATGAAACCCGGGAGGCTTCATCCCATGCGCTCGGAGGCGTAGCTGCCGGGGCTGGCGGGGAACACCACCGTCTTGCCGCCGTTCAGGAAGACGCGCTTGTGGATGTGGGCGTGGATGGCGCGCGACAGCACCTGGCTTTCGACGTCGCGACCCAGCGAGATGTAGTCCTCCGGCGACTGGGCATGGGTGACGCGCACGGTGTCCTGCTCGATGATCGGCCCTTCGTCGAGGTCGGCGGTGACATAGTGGGAGGTCGCCCCGATCAGCTT
>JAEWWF010000044.1 GCA_023396465.1 Pseudomonadota bacterium | reverse complement strand
AGCGGGCGCTGCTGTCCGAGGCCGGCGTCGGCACCATCGACCAGGCGCTGATGGGCGCCCTGCGCAACCGCCACGCCCCGGTGCGCCTGTGGGGGCTGTGGCGCAAAGTGTTGCTGGTCGACGAGGTCCACGCCTACGACGACTACATGACCGAGACCCTGAAGGCCCTGCTGCGTCACCACGCTGGCCGCGGCGACCACGCCATCCTGATGTCGGCCACCCTGCCCAGTCGACTGCGGGGCGACCTGATCGCCGCCTTCGCCGCAGGGGCCGGCTGGCCTGATGCCGCCGAGCGCGCGCCGCAGTTGGAGCGCGCCGGCTTCCCGCTGCTCGGCCTGCACCACGCCGGGGGCTCCGTCGAGACTCCCGTGGCCCCGCGCAAGCCGTCGGCGCCCGTCACCCTGCGCCCCGTCCACGACGCGGCGGAGGTGGTCGCACAGGTGGCGGCCTGGGCGCGCGAGGGGCGCTGCGTGATCTGGTTCCGCAACACGGTCGACGATGCCATCGACGCCTTGAACGCCCTCACGCCCGCCCTGGCCGAGGTGGGCGCGCCGCCGCCCCTGCTGTTCCACGCCCGGTTCCTGCCGGGGCACCGCAGCGCCATCGAGCGGGCGGTGCTCGACGCCTTCGGTCCCCGCAGCAGCCCGGACAAGCGCCGCGGCCGCGTGCTGGTTGCGACCCAGGTGGCCGAGCAGAGCCTGGACCTCGACTTCGACGAGTGGGTCAGTGACTTGGCACCGCCGGATTCCATCCTCCAGCGACTGGGCCGGCGCCGTCGCCATGCCCGCACCGCCGATGGCGCGCGGCTGGCTCCTGATGCGGTGGACCAGCGCCCCGTCGACGCGGCCCTGCTGCTCATGCCGCCCTTGGAAGCAGCAGAGCGGCCGACACCGGAGACTGCCGGAGGTCGCGGGGTCAGAGGCATGGAGTCGCCCTGGTACGCCATCCTGTTCCGCCGCGCCTCCGCCGTCTACGTCGACGATGCGGAACTGTGGCTGGGAGCCCTGCACCTGACCTGCCCCGAGACCATCCCCCACCGCACGGCGACGGGGCCGGCGCTGCACCCCGGCGACGATGCACGGCCCCTGTTGGAGAGCGTGTATGCGACGGACGACGACGCCTTCTGCCGCCGGGTGCCGCCCAGCCTTCTGCCGCGCCACCGATGGAAGGACGGCAGCGCGATCGAGGACCGCAGGTTCGGACTGCGAAACACCTTCGGCTTCCGCGAAGGCCTGCTGAAGGACTGGCGCGACGGCGAGGCGCAGGCCGGCCGCGACGACGTGGAGGAACGGCTGCCGACCCGCCTCGGCGATTCCCACTCCGTGATCCTGGCCCGGCGCCGAGGTCCCGGCGCCGACGGCGCACCGGCGTTCCTGGATGAGGCGACGGACGGCAGCCCGGCGATGTCCACCCTGTCGGTGCGCCATCGCCTCCGCCCGCCGCCGGAGGACGCCCCATTGCTCGACGCCCTGCGCCAGTCCCTGCCGCCCCGCTTCGGGCGGCTGCTGGAGTGGACGCCCGTGGTGTTCCTGGAGGATATCGGTGATGGCCGATGGGCCGGATTGGTGCACGAGGAACGCCCTGCCGGAGAGCGGAAGCGCCGGGTGGGGTACGACAGGGTTCTGGGGTTCCGGCTGGTGGCGCCGGGGTGATCCCTGCGGGTGCAGGGGCCTCATGAAGTGGGTTGAGCAGCCCGCCGCCGACCAGGGTTCATCCCTGCGGGTGCAGGGGCCTCCCGCCGCCGAGACGGTCGAGTTCGCCGCCCCGGGGTTCATCCCTGCGGGTGCAGGGGCCTCTCCACCTCGCGCCGCGCCTGCCGGGCAACGCGGGGTTCATCCCTGCGGGTGCAGGGGCCTCGCGACCTGCTTGATCGCGCCTTCCCCGGCGGTGGGTTCATCCCTGCGGGTGCAGGGGCCTCAGCAGCAGCCTGTAGGCTCGCGCCTGCTGGTCGGGTTCATCCCTGCGGGTGCAGGGGCCTCTCGGATAGAGCGGCGTCGATCATGGCGCCGTAGGGTTCATCCCTGCGGGTGCAGGGGCCTCAGCGGGGCGAAGGGTGCCGCATCGCGAAGGGCGGGTTCATCCCTGCGGGTGCAGGGGCCTCATCCTGGAGCCGGTGCAGGGCCTGCCCATCATGGGTTCATCCCTGCGGGTGCAGGGGCCTCCGGCGGACCATCTTGCATGCATCCTGAAACAGGGGTTCATCCCTGCGGGTGCAGGGGCCTCATGCTGTAATCTGCATTAACGGTTACGACATAGGGTTCATCCCTGCGGGTGCAGGGGCCTCATCTGGAGGACAGACAGACACGCATTGGCCAGGGGTTCATCCCTGCGGGTGCAGGGCCTCAACATCTGCCACACGTCAACGTTCAGCGGCATGGGTTCATCCCTGCGGGTGCAGGGGCCTCCAGGCCATGCCGGCCGAGGACATCATCGCGGCGGGTTCATCCCTGCGGGTGCAGGGGCCTCACTCCCGCCAGGGCGGCGCATCCTCGCCGCAGGGGTTCATCCCTGCGGGTGCAGGGGCCTCACCTCCCCGCGCTTACCCCACACGAGCACTAGAGCATCCTCTACCCTGACGGAATCGGAAGGGCTTCCCCTCGCGTGGAAAGTCTGATTCAACATGATGGCTGGTGAAGGAGGCCAGCCCGCATGACAGCACCTCTTTCCAACGACCTCCGGGAACGGCTGATTGCGGCCGTGGAAGATGGCCAGTCGCGCCGGGCGGCGGCGAAGCGTTTCGGCGTGGCGCCGTCCACAGCCATCAAGTGGGTGAGCCGGTGGCGAGCCGAAGGCCGTGTCGATCCGAAGCCGATGGGCGGCGACCGGCACTCGCACCGGATGGAAGCTCACGCGGCGGAGATCCTCGGCCTGATCGAGGACCAACGGGACATCACGCTGGCCGAGATTGCCGCCCACCTCCACGAGAAGCACGGCTTGCGGGTCGCCGAGAGCACGGTGTGGCGGTTACTCGACCGCCACGGCATGACGTTCAAAAAAAACGGCGCACGCAAGCGAACAGCAACGACCTGACGTCTTGCGCCGGCGTCATCAGTGGTTCGACCTTCAGCCGGAGTTCGACCCCGAGCGCCTGGTCTTCATCGACGAGACCGGCGCCTCGACCAAGATGGCCCGGCTGCGCGGCCGCTCCCTCCGGGGCGAGCGCTGCCGGGCGCCGGTGCCGCACGGCCACTGGAAGACGACGACTTTCGTCGGCGCACTCAGGCTCGAAGGGATGACGGCGCCCATGGTTCTGGACGGCGCCATGAACGGACCGGCCTTCGTCGCCTACGTCGAGCAGGTCCTGGTGCCGACCCTGAAGCCCGGCGACATCGTCGTGATGGACAACCTGCCGGCCCACAAGCTCGCGCCGGTTCGCGACGCCATCCATGCGGCTGGCGCCGAGTTGCACTTCCTGCCG
>JAEWWF010000023.1 GCA_023396465.1 Pseudomonadota bacterium | reverse complement strand
TCTTCGACGGCAGCCGCTTCCGCGTCGGCCCCGACAGCGCCGGCGCCAACCCCGGCCCGGCCTGCTACCGCCGCGGCGGCCGTCTTGCCGTCACCGACTGCAACGTCATGCTGGGCAAGATCCAGCCCGCCTTCTTCCCCAAGGTGTTTGGCCCCAACGCCGACGAGGCGCTGGATGCCGAGGTGGTGCGGGCGAAGTTCGCCGAGCTTGCGGCCGAGATCGAGGCCAAGCTGGGCGAAAAGCGCACGCCGGAAGAGGTGGCGGAAGGCTTCCTGACCATCGCCGTCGAGAACATGGCCAACGCCATCAAGAAAATCTCGGTGCAGCGCGGCTACGACGTCAGCGAATACACCCTGGCCTGCTTCGGCGGCGCCGGCGGCCAGCATGCGTGCCTTGTCGCCGATACGCTCGGCATGAACTCGGTCTTCATCCACCCTTACGCCGGCGTTCTGTCGGCCTACGGCATGGGCCTCGCCGACCTGCGCGCCATGCGCGAGCGGTCGCTGGAGGTGAAGCTGTCCGACGCCGCCATGGCCGACATCGCCGCCACCCAGGACGAGCTTGAGGCCGAGGCCCGCGCCGAACTGGCCGGCCAGGGCGTGGAGGACCGGCAGACCACCGTCATCCGCCGCGTCCACCTGCGCTATGAAGGCACCGACACCGCCATCGTGGTGGAGGCCGCCGACAAGGCCGCCATGGTCGCGGCGTTCGAGGACAATCACCGCCAGCAGTTCGGCTTCGTCATCGCCGGCCGCGGCTTCATTGTCGAGGCCGTCTCGGTCGAAGCCATCGGCGCCACCGAACAGGCGGAAGACCCGGTCATCAGCCGCCCCGCCGACGCCGCGCCGCAGCCGGCCGCCGCCGACGAGGTGAAGATCTACAGCGGCGGCGCCTGGCACGCCGCCCCTGTCTACCTGCGCGAGAGCCTGCACGCCGGCGACCGCGTCATGGGCCCCGCCATCATCATCGAGTCGACCGCCACCACGGTGGTGGAACCGGGCTGGTCGGCCGAGCTGAACACCCGCAACCACCTCGTCCTCACCCGCGTCACGCCGCGGCCGAAGCGCGTCTCCATCGGCACCGAGGCCGACCCGGTGATGCTGGAGGTGTTCAACAACCTGTTCATGTCCATCGCCGAGCAGATGGGCGCGACGCTCGCCAACACCGCCTATTCGGTGAACATCAAGGAACGGCTGGACTTCTCCTGCGCCATCTTCGACGCCAGCGGCAATCTGGTCGCCAACGCGCCGCACATGCCGGTTCACCTGGGGTCCATGGGCGAGTCGGTGCGCACCGTCATCCGCGAGAACGGGCCTGAGCTGAAGCCGGGCGACGTCTACGTGCTGAACGCCCCCTACAACGGCGGCACCCACCTGCCCGACGTCACCGTCATCACCCCGGTGTTCGACGATGCCGGCGAGGAGATCCTGTTCTTCGTCGCCAGCCGCGGCCACCACGCCGACATCGGCGGCATCACGCCGGGCTCCATGCCGCCCGACAGCACGACGGTGGACGAGGAAGGCGTGCTGCTCGACAACCTGAAACTGGTGGAAGACGGCCGCTTCCTGGAAGACGAGATCACCGCCGTTCTCAAGTCGGGCAAGTACCCGGTCCGCAACGCCCACCAGAACATCGCCGACCTGCGCGCCCAGGTGGCCGCCAACGAAAAGGGTCTGCATGAACTGAAGCGCATGGTGGAGCACTTCGGCCTGAACGTGGTGAAGGCCTACATGGGCCACGTGCAGGACAATGCCGAGGAAAGCGTCCGCCGCGTCATCGGCCGCCTGACCTCCGGCGATTTCGCCTATGAAATGGACGACGGCGCCGTGATCCGGGTGAAGATTTCGGTGGATGCGGCCAGCCGCTCCGCCACCGTCGATTTCACCGGCACCAGCGACCAGCGCCCCAACAACTTCAACGCCCCCAACTCGGTGGCACGGGCGGCCGTGCTGTACGTCTTCCGCACCCTGGTGGATGACGACATCCCCATGAACGAGGGCTGCCTGAAGCCGGTGGACCTGATCATCCCCGAGGGCTGCATGCTCAACCCCGTCTACCCGGCCGCCGTGGTGGCCGGCAACGTGGAGACCAGCCAGGTGGTGGTGGATGCGCTCTATGGCGCGCTGAAGGTCATGGGCGCCGCCCAGGGCACCATGAACAACCTCACCTTCGGCAACGAGCGCTATCAGTACTACGAAACCATCTGCGGCGGCGCCGGGGCGGGGCCGACCTTCAACGGCTGCTCGGCGGTCCACACCCACATGACCAACAGCCGCCTCACCGACCCCGAGGTGCTGGAGTGGCGGTATCCGGTGCTGCTGGAGAGCTTCGGCATCCGCCAGGGCTCGGGCGGCGCCGGCCGTTTCCGCGGCGGCGACGGCACCGTGCGGCGGCTGCGCTTCCTGGAACCGATGACGGTTGCCATCCTCTCCAACCGCCGGCGGGTCGCCCCCTACGGCATGGACGGCGGCGAGCCCGGCGCCCTCGGCCGCACCCTGATCGAGCGGGCGGCCGGCGGCACCCAGGAGTTGGGCTCCACCGACCAGACCGAGATGCACCCCGGCGACGTGGTGGTGGTGATGACGCCGGGCGGCGGCGGCTACGGCAAGGCCTGACGTGAAGCGGGGCGGCCCTTCGCGGGCCGCCCCTTCCCTTGCCGGGCCGCTGGGGTCACGAATGGCCCGGCCAGAACTCGGCGTCCATGACCTGCTCGAACGACCAGGGGCAGGTGGCGGGGAAGGCGGATTCCGGCAAGCCGGTTTCGTCGGCGGCCTGGATCACGGCGGTGACATGGGCGTCGGCGATGGCCTCCGGCACCTTCGGCTTGAGGCTCGGGTTGTCCCTCAGGTGGCGGGACAGTTCCAGGCGCTGGACGCGGATGGTGGCCCGCCACGAGTTGCTCCGCCGCACCGGCTGGAACTGCCACTTCAGCAGATGCAACAGCAGCACCGTCAGCCGGTTGACCAGTTCGCGTTTTTCGGCCTTGCCCATGCTTTCGATTTCCTCGGCGATGTGCTCGATGTCGGCGGCGGAAAGCTTGCCGGCCCGCAGCAGGGCGGCCTGTTCGTTGGCCCAGGCATAGAAATCCTGGTCATACAGGGCGGATTTGGACATGGTGCTGGTCCTCCATCTCTGGTTCGAGAGATAACAGCCCGGGCATGGACCAGCAAGGGCGCCGGCGCCCTGCCCTCGCCGCCCCGGCCACCATCGACAGAAAGGAGTTCCCATGGACGCCAAGCCGCGCCGCATCGTCTCCTCCGCCCATCTGGTCAGCGAGAAGGCGGCGGAACTGTCGGAATTCGAGTTCGGCCTCATCATCGCCTATCATGCCTTCTCGCGCTGGATGGTTCGCTGCATGGCGGCAGCCGGCTACCCCGACCTGTCGCAGTTGGACGTGCTGGTGCTGCACTCGGTCAACCATCGCGACCGCGACAAGCGGCTGGCCGACGTGTGCTTCACCCTGAACGTGGAGGACACCCACCTCGTCAGCTACAGCCTCAAGAAGCTGGAGGCCGGCGGACTGGTTGAGCGCGCCAAGCGGGGCAAGGAAGTCTGGTTCAAGACCACCGACGCCGGACATGTCGCCTGCGACGCCTACCGTCAGGTACGCGAGGAATGCCTGGTGGAAAGCTTCCAGACCATGGGGCTGGACACCCGCGCCATCGGTGAACAGGCTGGAAAATTACGAGCCCTCTCAGGTCTTTACGGTCAGGCAGCGCGGGCGGCGACAGTGCTGTGAGCACGGCACCGGATCACGCCCGCCTTCAATCCGCCACGTTCACGGGCTATTCATAGCCAGCCCGTGCATCCTGGCTTTGCCGATGGTATGGTGCCGCGTCTTCGGCGGCCTGCCAGCGGGTGGGGATACCGGAGGCGGGAGACGGGAGAATGCCGGCCGGACGCGGAGTGCGCCGAGCGGCCGTTCGCCAAGGCGAGAGGAGCCCTGAATGAGTTTCCGTTTGAGTGTTCCGAGCATGCGCGCCACCGTCGTGGGGGCGGCGGCCATTCTCGGGGTGGCGCTTGCCGTTGCGCCTGCCGCGGCGCAGACCCAGGGCGGCGCCCAGCAGGGGAATGCCCAGATCGGGCAGACCTACGGCAGTTGGACCGGGGCCTGCGAGACCCTGCCCGGCGGCGCCGGCACCGAATGCTTCATCTTCCAGAACGTCAAGGACGCCCAGAGCGGCCGCCCGATGATGTCGCTGAAGGTCGGCCATTTCGGCCCGAACAATGAAGCGGCGATCCTCGCCGATCTGCCGACCGGCGTGCTGATCCCGCCTGGCGCCGGCTTCGCCGTCGACGGCGGCAGCGAGGTGCGTGTTCCCTACCAGATCTGCACGCCCGGCCTGTGCCGCGCCATCGTGCCGCTGAATGACCAGATGATCAGCCGCATGAAGGGAGGCAGCGCGATGAACGTCAACTTCATCACCGCCGGCGGCAAGAAGATGGGCGAGGACGCCTCGCTGTCCGGTTTCACCGCCGGCTGGGACAGCTTGAAGAAGTAAAATCCTGCCGCATTGGACGGCTCGGGCAATGCCGACAGCAAACGGGCCGCTCCCCAGGGAGCGGCCCGTTATCGTTGGCAGCCTTGCGGGCGGCGGGGCGCCGCCGACGGCGGTCATGCCCTGTCCAGCATCTCGGCACCGTCCTCGGCATTGGCGGCGCGGATCAGCTTGGCGCGGCTGGTGACGTTGTAGGCACGCAGAATGGCGGTGACATGCGCCTTCACCGTCGCCTCGGAGAGATTGAACCGGGTTGCCACCTCGCGGTTGCTGAGCCCTTCCAGCACCAGTGCCAGAACATCGCGCTGGCGGGCGGTCAGGCTGTGCCGGGGCGACCGGGGGACACTGCCGCCAGTGCCATCGGCATGGGCGGCATGCTCGGCCACCATGGAGGGGATATAAATGCCCCCTTGCAAAACCAGCCGAATCGCCGCCAGAAGCACCGCCTCCGGCGCCGTCTTGGGAATGAAGCCGGACGCCCCCTGTTCCAGCGCCTTCAGCGCCAGACGCGGGTTTTCATCGGCCGTCACCACCACCACCGGCACGGTCGGGGCAATGCCGCGCACCTGGGCAAGGCCTTGCAGCCCGCTGGAGCCCGGCATGCGCAGGTCGAAAACCACCAGATCGAGATCGGGGGCCGCCATCACCCGAGCAACGGCTTCATCGAGCGTACCAGCCTCGTCCACCGTCACGTCGCCCAGTTGCGACAGGGTGGTGCCCAGCGCCCGCCGTACCAGCGGGTGATCGTCGGCAATGAGGATCCGGACAGGTTTATCGGTCATTTGCGAAGGAGCCCCCCCGTAAGCGTTCCACCCGCCCGCGCCCCCGTCGGCGCAGACGGCCCATAATCCCCCACCCGGAGCCATTATTCCTCAAAGCAATTTCGGAATATATTAGCCTTTGGTATAGGAGGGGCCTGGAAAAGCAAAATTTCGATGGCAAGGCGAGTGGCTTGCAACTAGGCGCTAATCATGCGTCAGTATAGACAAAGCACCAGAGGCACAATAGCGGAGGGGAGTGCCTGGGGATCATTGCAAGTAACTCTCAGCCACATGCGGCGGCGGCCACGTCAGGCGCTCCGATATGCCACCCTTGTGCGAAATCTATTCCCATTGCCCTCAATGCTGCCAGGGTCTCCGCATCTTCCACGAATTCGGCGATGGTATTGATGCCGAATTCCTTGGCCATGGCGTGGATGTGCCGCACCATCACCCGGTCGCGCGGGTCACTGCACAGGTGGCGGACCAGACTCCCCTCGATCTTGACGTAATCGACGTCGAGGAACTTCAGGTAGACGAAGGATGAAAAGCCGCTGCCGAAGTCATCCAGCGCGAAGCCGACCTTGTGGCCCCGCATGCTGTCGATGATTTTCACCAGCCGGTCGAAATGGGGCAGCGCCTCGCGCTCGGTGATCTCGAACACGATACGGCCCGGCTCCACGCCAGCGGCGCGCGCCTTGTCGGGCACCGCCTGCATCCAGTCGGCGGCGGCCAGGGAGCGACCGGACAGGTTGAAGAACATCTTCAGTTGGCGATTCGGATGGGCGGCCAGAACCCGCAGCCCCTTGTCGAATACCCGCTCGTCGATTTCCCGCGTCAGCCCCAGTTCGTCGGCCGCCTCGATGAACTCCGCCGCCGTCTTCAGCCCGGTGGCGGTGCGCACGCGGGCCAGAACCTCCAGGGCGAACAGACCCCCGTCGGCAATGCGGCGGATGGGTTGATAGACCGGCTCGATGGCATCGGCCGCCAAGGCCTCCTGCAACATGCGGCCCTTCTGGAACACCGCCATCACGGCGTCTTCCTCGCCGGTGTCGAGGGTCGCCACCCGGTTCTTGCCGAGACGCTTGGCCTTGTACATGGCGACGTCCATGGCGATGGTCAGCTTTTCCACCGTCGACCCGTTCTCGGGATAGGAAACAAGACCGAAGCTTGCCTGCGCATGGGCCGCCCCCACCGGCAGGCGGATCACCGTTTCGGCCAGGGCGCTGCATAACGTTTCGGCGGCGAGCCGGGCTTGCTCAGGGGTGGTCTCGGGCATCAGGACGGCGAACTCATCGCCGCCAAGCCGGGCCACAACGTCGGTTCGGCGCATCCGGCGGTCGAGGATGCTGGCCAGTTCCTTCAGCGCCAGATCGCCGACCGGATGGCCGTAGGTGTCGTTGATGCTTTTGAAATCATCGAGGTCCAGCATGATGAGGCTGAACCGATGGCCGTGGCGGTGGGCGCGTGCCACCTCCATGCGCAGAAAATCCTCGAACTTGCGGCGGTTGTAGAGCTTGGTCAGCGGGTCGCGCTGACTGAACTCCTCCAGCTTGTCTTGGTATTCCTGGATGGTGCCGAGCAGCCGATTGAAGTGATTGGACAGACTGTTGACCTCGCGCAGGTGGGTGCCCTGGGCGACACGGCGGTTGAGGTCGGTATGTTCGATGATATCGTCGATGACGCCGACGAAGTTGGCGATGGGCTGGGCGACGAAAACCCGCAGCTTGAAATATAGCGCCAGAAACAATGTGGTCAGGATCAGCGTGAAATAGACGATCACCGACTTGATGACGAACCCGACCGACACCTTCAGATCGGTCACCGGATAGCTGATATCGACGACACCATTGACCTGCCCGATATTGGCGACATGGCAGCTCAGGCACTCGTCACGCACCAGCACCGGATAAAGATAGCGGATATGGTGCTCCTCGGTGCGCAGCACCGGCTGAGCGGACCGAAACGCTTCCGCCACCAGCGGATCGTTGTCGCGGACCAGGGCCTCGCCCGGCAGGTCGCCGTACTGGGCAATTACAGGCGTTCCCCGGAAGACTCGAATCACCGCTCCCGGCTGGCTCTCATTCAGACGGGCGACGATGTCGCCGATCTCGTCCTTTGTCCATCCCTTGCGCATGGCGGCGTAGAGCGACTGGAAGATCAGCTCCGAAGTCTGCCGCGCCTCTTCTTGCGCGAGATCGGCCACCGCCCGGCGCTCGACCACGGACGACATCACCAGCACCACCACCACCGCCAGCGCCATCGCCGCCATGGACAGCAAAAAGACGAACTGGCCGATGCTGAGCGTGCGGACCGTGCGCGCCAGGAAGGACTTCATGACCCAATACCTGCCTGATATCGCCGGGCGCCACCACCCCAACAGCAGCCGTCACCCGTCGCGGGCAGAATGCAATATTTCGACTGCAATTGCCACAAAGGTCTTAGGCCCGCCAGAGCACCACGCCCGCCGCCCCCAACCGACGCCTAGAGTCCGCATGCCGCCAGCAACGGCAGCACCCGCGACGCCGGCACGCCGGTCAGAACTTCCACGCGGTGGGTCAAATTCTCGCGGTGTGGGGCCAGAGACGCGGCGTGATCCCGCTCGGCGGCAGCCACGCCAGCCTGCTCGGCCGCCGACAGGGGACGCGCCAGATGGTCGGCCAAAACCGGGGCCAAGGGACGCAGGACACTTTGCGGACCCCGTCCGAGCGGTGGCAGCAGAGCGAGCACCTCCTCAGTCGGCAGGTTCACGGCCGCCGCCACGCGAGCGGCGAGAGCCGAACGAGCATCGCGCAAAGGCCCGGAATGGTCCCGCACCGCCTGAGCGACGGCCCAGCTTTCGGGCGGCGTCAACGGCCGCGCCAGTTCCGCCGCGAGAGCCTCGGACAATACCGCCGACGACGTTTGAGCCGCGGCCGGCCGCGAAGAGCCGCCCGCCATCAGCGTCGCCGATAACAGGACGCCAGCGGCCATCAGGGCCGCACGGACGAAGACAAGGAAGCAAGGACGCATCATGACGGCTAGATAATCCACCGCCGCCGCCCTGGGAAGGGCCTTCACGCTGTCCGGCCTCTCCCCATCGCCCCTCCCCCCTTCACCCCTGGGTGAAGGGCGCCGATATGGCTGTCAGGATGGCGCCGCTGAGGGCCAGCAGAATGGCCTGCCGATCCAGCGGCTTCACCGCCACCTGCCGATACCCGGTCATGGCCCACGACGTCAGCGTATAGAGCGTCGGCAGGGCCACCAGGAACGCGAGGAACGATACCATTCCCGCCTCCTCCTTCCAATTGCTCACAGCAAGAATCATGGCACGATGGCAGGCATGGCTCAACAATTTGTATTTGAAGTATTTATTGCTCGAACGCGCGCCAAAGCTGCGCCTTTTGCGACCAAGGTCATAGAAAAAGGGCCGCCCAACGGGGCGGCCCTTCCAGACTGCTGACGAACCCCGTCATTTTGGCGGGGTTCGTTGTTTTCATGATGCCGGGTGAAGGTTGGCGCCCGGGAACGCCCCGTGGGTCGCCCTGTGACCCAGGATCGTCGGCAGACGGCGCA
>JAEWWF010000416.1 GCA_023396465.1 Pseudomonadota bacterium | reverse complement strand
TCGAGGATGAGACCGACGCCCGACTGCTGCGCCAACTCGTTCAGGGTGGCGGCGACGCCGCCGCGGGTCGGGTCGCGCAGGGTATGAATCTCTGGCACCGCCGCCACCATGTCGGCGACCAGTCCGTGCAGGG
Organism: Pseudomonadota bacterium; assembly: GCA_023396465.1. Lineage (GTDB taxonomy): Bacteria > Pseudomonadota > Alphaproteobacteria > Rhodospirillales > Rhodospirillaceae > Caenispirillum. The sequence goes on along the minus strand of JAEWWF010000416.1, from coordinate 2,555 downwards.
GGGCGCTGTCGCTGACCAGGGCGGTGTCGAACTCCAGGTTTTCGCGCCTGGACAGCACGGCGATGCCGTGGTCGCCGAGGGTACCGGAAACCAGGATGGCGTCGCCCGGCCGGATGTTGTCGCCGGAGATGTGCAATCCCTCCGGCACCACGCCGACGCCGGTGGTGGTGATGAAGATGCCGTCGCCCTTGCCGCGCTCCACCACCTTGGTGTCGCCGGTCACCAGCGGCACGCCGCTGGCCTTGCAGGCGCCGGCCATGAACTGGACGATGCGGGCGAGATCGGCCAGCGGGAAGCCTTCCTCGATGATGAAGCCGGCCGACAGCCACAGCGGCCGGGCGCCGGCCATGGCGACGTCGTTGATGGTGCCGTGGACGGCCAGGCTGCCGATGTCGCCGCCGGGGAAGAACAGCGGCGAGATCACATAGCCGTCGGTGGACATCACCAGCCGGCCCGGCGGCGGGCTCATCATCGCCTGGTCGTTGCCCTGGGCGAGGTAGTCGTTGGCGAAGGCGGCGGCGAACAGCTCCGACACCAGTTGCGCCATGGCGCGGCCGCCGGCGCCGTGGCTCATGTCCACCCGGCCGTTGACGAGGTCGAGCGGCTGCGGAAACAGGCGGCGGGTCATGCGGACAAGCTCCTCTGCGGCGACGACGACGACGGATCGCGGTGGCGGCCGTACAGCCAGTGGGCGGCGCAGGCCCCCTCGCCCGACACCATGCACGAGCCGATGGGCGAATCGGGGGTGCAGGCGGTGCCGAACAGCACGCAGTCCTGCGGCTGCTTGCGCCCGCGCACGATGTCGGCGCAGGCGCAGGATTTGGGATCGGGCACCGCCCGGTAAGCCACGTCGAACCGCCGCTCGGCATCGAAGTCGGCGAAGGCATCGGCGATGGCAAGGGCGCTGTCCGGCAGGGTGCCGAGCCCGCGCCACTCGAACGACGGCCGCAGGGTCATGGTTTCGGCGATCACCGCCCGCGCCTTGGGATTGCCCTCGGCCGTGAGGGCGCGGACATAGGCGTTTTCCACCCGCGGGCGGCCCTCGTTCACCTGCCGCACCAGCATGGCGATGGCCTGCAACAGGTCCAGCGGCTCGAACCCCGCCACCACCATGGCCTGACCAGCGGCGGCGAAGGGCGCGTAGGGTGTCGTGCCGATGACGGTGGAGACATGGCCGGGCGCCACGATGCCCTGAAGCGGCGTCGCGGCGTCATCGGCAAGGATGGCGCGCATGGCCGGCGGCGTCATCACATGATTGCAGAAGACACTGAAATTGCTGAGCTTCTCCGCCTTCGCCTGGAGCAGGGCGAGGGCGGTCGGCGGGGTGGTGGTCTCGAAGCCGATGGCGAAGAACACCACTTGCCGGCCGGGGTTCTCGCGCGCCAGCCGCAAGGCGTCCAGGGTCGACCACACGATGCGCACGTCGGCCCCCGCCGCCTTGGCCTTGAGCAGGCTGACGCGGCCCGACCCCGGCACCCGCACCATGTCGCCGTAGGTACACAGGATCACGCCATGGTCGCGGGCCAGTTCCACCGCCGTGTCGATGCGCCCGACCGGCAGCACGCACACCGGGCAGCCGGGGCCATGGACCAGCCGCACCGCCTCCGGCAGCAGGTCGGCGAGGCCGTAGCGGGCGATGGTGTGGGTATGGCCGCCGCAGAACTCCATGAAGGTGTAGGACCGGCCGGGCTGGCAGTCGGCGGCGATGGCGGCCGCCACCTGCCGCGCCAGGGCGCCGTCGCGGAACTCGCTGGCGTACTTCATGGCCCCACCTCCTCCGCCAGGGTGCCCATCTCGCGCAGCAGGGCAAGGGTGCGGGCGGCTTCGTCGGGGTCGATGCGCGACAGGGCATAGCCGACATGCAGCAGCACGTAGTCGCCCACCGCCACGCCGTCGAGCAGGGCGAGGCTGACCACCTTCTCCACCCCTTCGATATTGACGCGGCCCATGGCATCGGGCAGCAGGTCGACCACCTTGGCCGGGATCGCCAGACACATGGCGCGCTCTCCTCAGGGAAGGGAACAGGCCGCCGCCCAGGCCTGGCCCAGGCTGACGGCGGGATCGCCGGGACCGAGGCGCTGCGGACGCAGGACGCGCAAGCCCTGCCCCTCCAGCCGCGCCGCAAGGTCCGCCGACAACACCTTGTTGTAAAAGCAGCCGCCGGCGAAGGCGATGACGCCGGGCAGATCGCCGCGGCGGCCAAGCGCCTGCGTCACCCAATCCGCCACCGCCGCCGCCAGGGTGCCGTGAAACAGCGCCGCCCCATCCGCCCGCTCCGCCTCGCGGCAGTCGGCCAGCGCCGCCAGCAGCGGCGTCAGGTCGAGCACGCCGGCGGCATCCACCGTCCAGCCGCCCGCCAGCACCTGCGGCGCCGTCACCAGCCGTTCCAGCGCCATGGGCGCCTGCCCCTCGAAGGCGGCCACCGGATGCACGTTCAGCAGGCCGCACGCGGCATCGAACAGCCGCCCGGCGGAAGAGGTCGGCGGGCAATTGACACCGCGCGCCATGATGCGCGCCAGCTGCGCCGCCGCCGGCTGGCCCGGCCAGCGCGTCGC
>JAEWWF010000384.1 GCA_023396465.1 Pseudomonadota bacterium | reverse complement strand
CGTCGCGGTTGGCGCCGCCCTGGGCCTCGGCGATCTCCACCTCGTTCAAGCCGGTCAGTCCGGTTTCCAGCGACCGCAGGCCCTTTTGCAGGCTCTCGGCGAAGGTGCGGCCGACCGCCATGGCCTCGCCCACCGACTTCATGGAGGTGGTGAGCAGCGCCTCGGCATCCGGGAACTTCTCGAAGGTGAAGCGCGGAATCTTGGTGACCACGTAGTCAATTGTCGGCTCGAAGCTGGCCGGGGTGCAGCCGGTGATGTCGTTGGTCAGTTCATCGAGCGTGTAGCCGACCGCCAGCTTCGCCGCCACCTTGGCGATGGGGAAGCCGGTGGCCTTGGACGCCAGCGCCGAGGAGCGGCTGACGCGCGGGTTCATCTCGATCACCACCAGACGGCCGTCGGTCGGGTTGACGGCGAACTGCACGTTGGAGCCGCCGGTATCGACCCCGATCTCGCGCAACACCGCGATGCTGGCGTCGCGCATGATCTGGTATTCCTTGTCGGTCAGCGTCAGCGCCGGCGCGACGGTGATGGAGTCGCCGGTGTGGACGCCCATCGGGTCGATGTTTTCGATGGAGCAGATGATGATGCAGTTGTCCGCCTTGTCGCGGACCACCTCCATCTCGTACTCCTTCCAGCCGAGCACGCTTTCCTCGACCAGCACCTCATGCACCGGCGAGGCCGCCAGGCCGCCGGAGACGATGCGCTCGAACTCGGTCTTGTTGTAGGCGATGCCGCCGCCGAGGCCGCCGAGGGTGAACGACGGGCGGATGATCGCCGGCAGGCCGACCACCTCCAGCGCCTCCGACGCTTCCTGCATGTTGGTGACGACGCGCGACCGCGGGCTTTCCAGGCCGATCTTGTCCATCGCCTCGCGGAACAGCTGGCGGTCCTCGGCCTTCTCGATGACGTCCTTCTTCGCCGCGATCATCTCGACGCCGAACTTGGCCAGCACGCCCATTTCATCCAGCTTGAGCGCGGTGTTCAGCGCCGTCTGGCCGCCCATGGTGGGCAGCAGGGCGTCGGGCCGCTCCTTCTCGATGATCTTGGCCACCATCTCGGGCGTGATCGGCTCGATGTAGGTGGCGTCCGCCATGTCCGGGTCGGTCATGATGGTGGCGGGGTTGGAGTTCACCAGGATGACCCGGTAGCCCTCCTCGCGCAGCGCCTTGCAGGCCTGGGCGCCCGAGTAGTCGAACTCGCAGGCCTGGCCGATGATGATCGGGCCGGCGCCGATGATGAGGATGGACTTGATGTCGGTGCGTTTGGGCATGGCGGCCTGGTCTCTTCTCTCATGGCGGCGCCGCGCGTGCGGCTGGCGGCGCTCTTTATGTTCTAGTCGCTCATGACGCGGGGCGGAACGTTTTCGGCGCCCCGCCCCGCGTCTTTTCTCGCAGATGTCGCGGTCAGTCCTTGGCCTGGGCCATCAGGTCGACGAAGCGGCCGAACAGGTAGTGGCTGTCCTGTGGGCCGGGGCTGGCCTCCGGGTGATACTGCACCGAGAACACCGGCTTGCCCTCGACGCGCAGGCCCTCGACCGAATTGTCGAACAGCGAGACGTGGGTTTCCTTCACGCCGGCCGGCAGGGTGGCGCGGTCGACGCCGAAGCCGTGGTTCTGGCTGGTGATCTCCACCTTGCCGGTCTCCAGATCCTTCACCGGCTGGTTGGCGCCGCGGTGGCCCTTGTCCATCTTGTAGGTCTTGGCGCCGAGCGACAAGGCCAGCAGCTGGTGGCCGAGGCAGATGCCGAACAGCGGTTTGCCGGTCTTCAGCACCTCCTGGATCACCGGCACGGCATAGGTGCCGGTGGCGGCCGGGTCGCCGGGGCCGTTGGAGAGGAACACGCCGTCCGGCTCGTGCCGCAGGATGTCTTCCGCCGTCGCCGTCGCCGGCACCACCGTCACCTGGCAGCCCATGTCGGCGAGCGAGCGCAGGATGTTGCGCTTGGCGCCGTAATCGACGGCCACCACCTTGTATTTCGGGGCGTGCAGGGTGCCGTAGCCATCCTTCAGCGCCCAGCGGGTCTGACGCCAGTCGTAGGTCTGGGTGCAGGTGACCTCCTTGGCGAGATCCATGCCCTCCAGGCCCGGCCACTTGCGGGCCATCTCCACCAGCGCCGGAATGTCGAACACGCCGTCGGGGTGGTGGGCGATGACGCCGCTGGGGGCGCCATGGTCGCGGATGCGGCGGGTGAGCGCGCGGGTGTCGATGCCGGTGACGCCGATCAGCCCCATGGCGCGCAGCCACGAATCAAGGTGCTGGGCGGAGCGCCAGTTGCTGGGGTCGGTGATGTCGGCGCGCAGGATGCAGCCACGGGTGGCCGGCGTCTGCGCTTCCAGGTCTTCCGGGTTGGCGCCGACGTTGCCGACGTGGGGGAAGGTGAAGGTGATGATCTGGCCCGCGTAGGACGGGTCCGTGATGGTTTCCTGGTAGCCGGTAAGGCCGGTGTTGAACACCACCTCGCCCACCTTCTCGCCGGTGGCGCCGACGCCGCGCCCCCAATATACGGTACCGTCGGCAAGAACCACCGCCGCCGTCGTGCCGGAAGGCTGCGGGGCGGGGGCAAAGGTCGTGTCAGCCATGGATGCAATCCCAACTCTGGTCACTGTCGTCCGGGCATGCGCGATCCCGCCCTGGATGCAGAGGGCGCTGGCGAGGGTGCCGGCGCGGGCAGGTGGGAACGGCTCGCCTGGGGGCGGCGGGCAAATTGCCGGTCTTCTAAGGAATCGCGGGCGCTCTGTCAAGGAATGATTTGTTCTTGAAAATCAATCACTTAGCCAACCTTGCCGGGATGCCCATCCTGGTGTAATGTCGGTCACTTCCGACAAAGCTGCAAGAGGCCCCCCAGGCAATGATGCGCACCCGTCTACAGGAAGCGTTGAAGGAAGCCATGCGCTCGAAGGAGGCGCGGGCTGTCGCCACCGTGCGCCTGATTCTGGCCGCGCTCAAGGACCGTGACATCGCCGCCCGCTCCAAAGGCCAGATGGACGGTATTTCCGACGACGAAATCCTGTCGATGCTGCAATCCATGATCAAGCAGCGCCGCGAGAGCATCCAGCTCTACGAACAGGGCGGCCGCCTGGAACTGGCCGAGCAGGAGAGCGAGGAAATCGCCGTCATCGAGCGGTTCCTGCCGCGTCAGATGGACGACGCCGAGGTCGCCGCCGCCATCGACGCCACCCTGTCCGCCCTCGGCGCCGCCGGGCTCAAGGACATGGGGCGGGTGATGGCCGATCTGCGCGAACGCTTTGCCGGTCAGATGGATTTCGCCAAGGCCTCCGGCCTCGTGAAGCAGAAGTTGCAGGGCTGACCCGAGAGTCTTGCATACGCCTGCTTCATGACGTGACGCTGCGGCCTCCCCTTTCGCCGGTGGAGGCCGCCTTTCGTTGGAACGCCCCGCACCGCCATGGCCCTGCCGCCCCGCTTTCTGGACGAGTTGCGCAGTCGCACCTCCCTTGCCGCCGTCATCGGCCGCAAGGTGAAGCTGATCAGCGCCGGCAAGGGGGAATACAAGGGCCTGTGCCCGTTCCATAACGAGCGCACGCCGTCGTTCACGGTCAGCGAGGACAAGGGCTTCTACCATTGCTTCGGCTGCGGCGAGAACGGCGACGCCATCACCTTCGAGATGAAGACGCGCGGCCTGTCGTTCGTGGAAGCGGTGGAATTGCTGGCCGCCGACGCCGGCATGGAAGTACCGAAGCAGACCCCGCAGCAGGCCGAACAGGCGAAGAAGCAGGCCGGCCTTCAGGACGTGGTGGAAGCCGCCTGCGCCTTCTTTCAGGCCGAGCTGCGCCAGCCGGCGGGGGCGGAGGCGCTGGCCTACCTGCGGCGGCGCGGCCTCGACGACGCCACCATCGCCCGCTTCCGGCTTGGCTACGCGCCGCACTCCGGCCCCTTGCGCGAGGCGCTGGGGAAGCAGGGCATCACCGAACGCCAGATGGTCGAGGCGGGGCTGCTGAAGGCCCGCGATGACGGCAAGGTGGTGGATTATTTCCGCGACCGGGTGCTGTTCCCCATCACCGACCGGCGCGGCAAGGTGATCGCCTTCGGCGGCCGGGTCATGGGCGACGGCCAGCCCAAGTACCTGAACAGCCCGGACAACCCGCTCTTCCATAAGGGCAGCGTGCTTTACAACCTCGCCCTGGCGCGGGAAGCGGCGCGGGCCAGCGGCCGGGTGATCGTCGCCGAGGGCTACATGGACGTCATCGCCATGGCCCGCTTCGGCATCGGCGAGGCGGTGGCACCGCTCGGCACCGCCATGACCGAGGCGCAGATCCAGGAGCTGTGGAAGCTGTCGCCGGAGCCGATCCTGTGCCTGGACGGCGACGCCGCCGGCATCCGCGCCGCCACCAAGGCCGCCGAACGCGCCCTGCCGTTGCTGAAGCCCGGTTTTTCGCTGCGGTTCGCCCTGGTGGTCGGCGGCAAGGATCCCGATGAAGTGCTGTCGACCGCCGGCCGTGATGCTTTCGAGTCGGTGCTCGCCAAGGCCCAGCCGTTGGCCGACATCCTGTGGCGTAATGCCCTTGAGGGCCGCCCCCTCGACACGCCGGAACGGCGGGCGGCGCTGGAGCACGATTTGGAGCAACTGACCCAGACCATCCAGGACGCGACGGTGCAGAACGCCTACCGGCGGGAGTTCCGCGACCGCCTGTATCAGCTGTCCCG
>JAEWWF010000383.1 GCA_023396465.1 Pseudomonadota bacterium | reverse complement strand
CCCCAGCAGCATACTCGGCGTAGCCACCGGCAGTAGTAGCGTTAGCCACGGCAGACGTCGTGAAATCGACCGCGTCGTTCTGAGCAACGGTAAAGTCCACGATCACATTGAGGGTGTCGGTGTTATCACCAACGAAGACAAAGGTATCAGCACCGACGCCGCCCGTCAGAGTGTCGGAACCAATACCCGCAACAATGATATCGTCGCCTGCACCACCATCAAGGATGTCCGCGCCCGCACCACCACTGATGGTGTCGGCACCGGCGCCGCCGAACAGCTGGTCATTGCCCGTGTTGCCAGCGATAGTTTCCGCGTTTCCAGTACCGATGATGACGTAGTTAACGCCAGCGGTACCCGCAGAGATGATGTCAAGCCCCTGAACAGTCTTCGCGCTCAGATCAACCGCTACGTCAGTTGCAGTACCAGTTTCAACGATGGCCAGCTCACTCGCACTACCACCCACCACGTTGGCATTGAGCGTGGTGAAGCTATTGGCCTGGGCTGCGGTAACCGTCAAGGCACCATCGACACCCCAAGTCACCGTTTCGATACCGCTGACAGTGCCGAGGGAAATGTTGCGAGCAGCCGCAAACGTCAAGGTATCGGTACCCTCGCCGCCGACAATGGTGTGCCCCGCAGCCAAGTTGGCATTGAGGGTGATCACATCATCGCCCACGCCGGTGTCAACCGTCACGGTGCCGGCAGTGAAAGAACCAACGACCGAATCGGCGCCTTGACCACCGTAAAGGGCGAGAGTGCTCGCACCCGTCGTGGTCGCAGTGATCGAGTCGTTACCGACGTTACCGTAAATCACCGACGAAATGGCAGCACCGCCATCATTGTAGGTGACCACATCGTTGTCCTGACCGCCGTAAATCGTATCATTGCCACCCGCAGTCGCGGTGATGGTGTCGGCGCCGACGTTTCCGTAGATCAGGTTATTGCCCGCACCCGCAGTGATAACATCGTTGCCTTCGCCAGCGACCAGGGTATCAGCACCAGCGCTACCAACCAGGGTATCGGCACCATCGCCACCTTCCAGCCAATCGTTGCCGGTACCGGCAACGAGGCTGTCATTGCCAAGGTTGCCATACAGAGCGTTATTACCGGAAGTTCCCTCAAGGGTGTCGTTGCCCTGACCGCCATAGAGGGTGTCGTTTTCAGTACCGCCAATGAGACTGTCGTTGCCGAGGTTGCCGTACAGGATGTCCGCACCTGCACCACCGTTCAGAATGTCATTGTCCTGACCGCCGAACAGGGTGTCGTTACCCGCACCGCCCAGGAGGCTGTCATTGCCGGTATTGCCGTAGATTGCGTCGGCACCGCCGCCACCGTTCAGGGTGTCAGCCCCACCGAGACCAAACATCACGTCACCGGCAGCGCTGCCAGTCACGTTATTGGCGAGATCGTCAGCGATGGTACCAACAAGGGTGTCGCCGACGTAGAGGGCGCCACCGCCAGCGATGGACACAACGGCAGGAGTGAGAGTCGCCGTGGCCACGCCGAGAGAGATGCTGCGACCACCGACGGTGATCACCGTCGCCGCAGCGCCCGGAGTGACCAGAATGCTGGCCGGAGCAGCGTCGATCACGAGCGTGTCGGTGGACACGTTGAACGCAGCAGCCTGCTCGGCGGTAATGGTCGAAAAAACGTAATTGGCCATAGGAGGAATTCCCCTCTTTCGATCGAAAGCCACTAAATCTGCGCGCTCAACCGCCGCTCCAGATACGCCCGTCCCTGAACCGGAAGAACCGGGAGCATACCCGGGGGGCGGGAGCACGGTCGTGCACACAAGGGTGTTACATCACCCCCTTGGGCGTAGGCAAGCCCCGGAAGGGCCTTGGGGCATATTTCCTGCTGGTTGGGAAGGCATTGTTGCTTCCCTGCAACACCCCACGCCCGAAGGCCAGAATAATGGAAAAACAGCGGTTTCCCAACATCTCAGGGGCTTGGAGGAGAACACCGGGGTGGGCTGGGTGTGGCAGCCACGCATCTATCGCCCCCTTCCGCGACGCCCGCGGCGCAACCGTGAAAGCGGAGGGCCGGGCGAAACAGACTTTCCTGCCCATCCCCCCAAAGGTCTGAAAACTGCGTCGGTCGCCACGACCAGTCAAAGACCGCCCCTCAGCCGAAGGGATTGCGTTTAAAATAAAGGGGTATACGCGGCATATGGTTGCAAATATGAGGAAGGATATTTCTCTCCATAACGCCAACTCAACGCCTTTCAGCAGGCTTTATTGGAGCGCATCAGGAGAAAAAAGCTAACCTCCAAGGCGTATGTCATTACCCCGATGGGGCACAACATCCGCTCAAGCTCTCTGTTGAGTCCCTGCAACAGGGAAGATTATTGAAGCTGCATGGGCTTCTGATCCGTTTAAGCTTCCGCCGGTCTGGTCGCGGACGCCACCGCCGGACGCCGGCCTTCCCCACTCGGGCGGGGGGCGCGGTATCCGGAACCGGGGGCCAAGGGCCGGCTCATGTGCCTTTCACGGGAAAGACGAAAAGGGATCACCCCGACATGGCTACTTATAATTTCGCGTCCATCACGACGGATCAGGCCGCCGCCTTCACGGCCTCCGACGTGCTGGAGTTCTCGGACATTTCCGCCACCGACGTGCGTGTCCAGCCGACCGCCACGGGCACCCAGTTCATTTCCGGTGACCGCGTCGTCGAAGTCCCCGTCCTGCTTGGCGCCCTGGTCGGCAACGCCAACACCAGTTGGGTCCAGTTCACCGATGGCTCCGTGCTGGCGGTGGGCGATCTGTCGGGCAACGCCGATCTGGCGAACATCGCCAACACCCAGACCCTGCCCGCCGCCGACACCCAGTATTGGGGCCTCGGTGGCGCCGACACCATCACCGCCGGCACCGGCACCTATGTGATCTACGGCAACCAGGGCGCCGACAGCGTCATCGGCGCCGCCGGCGGCGATGGCGATACCGTGTTCGGCGGCCAGGATGGCGACAGCCTCAACTATGCCGCCTCGACCGAAGCCAACCTGCTCTATGGCAACCTCGGCAACGACACCCTCACCGGCGGCGCCGGCAACGACACCGTCTATGGTGGCCAGGGCGATGACAGCATCGTCGGCGGCGCCGGCACCAACGAGCTGTGGGGCAACCTGGGCGCCGACACCATCACCGGCGCCGGCGACAGCGTCATTTACGGCAACCAGGGCGACGACGTCCTCATCAGTTCCGGCGATGACACCCTTTACGGCGGCCAGGACAACGACACCGCCACCCTGACCGGCACCGGGGCGGTCGTCTACGGCAACCTGGGCGCCGATACCCTGGACGGGTCCGGCGCCGCCGGCGCCAATGTCATGTTCGGCGGCCAGGGTGACGACGTGCTGATCGGCGGTGCCGGCGGCGACAGCCTGTACGGCAACCTGGGCGCCGACACCATCACCGGCGGCGCCGGCGCCAATCTGCTGGACGGCGGCGAAGGCGACGACGCCTTCGTGTTCACCACCGGCACCGGCGGCACCGACACCGTGCTCGGCGGCGACGGCTTCGACGTGCTGGTGCTCGACAACGCCACGGCGGGCGCGGCCGGCACCTTCACCTTCGGCAATACCGTGATCAGCGTCGAAGGCGCCCGCATCCTCACCGGTGAAGCCGGAGCCGGCGGCGAGGTCACCGCCGACTTCTCCGCCATCGAAAATGCCCTCGCCATCACCATCGAAGGCGACGACGGAGCGGTGGTGACCGGCACCGCCGGGGCCGACACCATCACCGCCGGCGCTGGCGCCGACACCATCATCGGCGCCGCCAACCAGGGCGTCGACATGGTGTTCGACTTCAACGTGAACGGTGACTTCATCGACACCGGCGCCGTTCCGGCCAGCGTTCTGGAGGCCGATAGCGCCAACGTCGCCACCGGCGCCCTGGCCAGCGGTGACGTGGTGGCGTTGCAGACCGGCGCCGACACCGAACTGTGGCTGGCGACCGGCGCCATTTCGGCCGGCGGCACCGTCAGCCAAGCCGCCGCCAGCGGCGATCTGGTGAAGATCATGGTGCTGGTGGGCGTCACCAACAACGACATCACCACCGCCGACTTCGTCTAGTCGCCGGCCCACCGGTCACGGGAAAGCCGCCGCGGAGCGATCCGCGGCGGCTTTTTCCGTTCCGGCGATGGGGCGTCAGCCCTGCGGGGTGATGGCTGGGCTGACGTGCAGATCGACGGTACCGAAGGGCAGCAGGCCGCTTTCCGGCTGCACGCGGAACATCACCGCATCCAGGATCCGGTGCAGCGAATGCCGCTCGCCGCTGCCGCCGGCCGGCACGCCGGACAGGCCGCAGTTGAGGAAGTAGGTGCCCGGCAACAGGTCGCACGAGAACGCGAACCCGACCGTCAGCCGCTCGCCTGCGGCCACGTCGCGGCCGGGGCCGGAGGCCGGCGCGGTGGCGCAGCCGCCCAGCTCGACGCCGCTGATGGTCTTCACCGTCATGCCGCAGATGACGTCGGCGACGGCGCGCTCGAACGCCACGTCATAGGCGTAGCGGTAGCGGCGGCCGCGCACCAGCAGGTTGACCGGGCGACCGTCCAGGGTTTCGATGCGGGGATCGGAGATGACGGCGCCGTGCGGCTCGTAGGCGACGCGACTCGACGGTTGCAACCCCGGCTCGAACCCTTCCTCCACCGCCTCGGCCGATGGCGACGGGGTGGCAACGGGAGCGAGCAGGGCGGCGGCCGGCGGCGGTGGTGGTGGCGCCAGGGCGG
>JAEWWF010000324.1 GCA_023396465.1 Pseudomonadota bacterium | reverse complement strand
CCGAGGCCGTCCGCCCGTTCCTGTTCAACTTGTTCAACGATCCCGCCATCATCGGCGCACCGGGGCCGGTGCGCTGGGCGTTGGCGCAGTTCATCAGCCGCCGGCGGGCGCCGGTGGCGCGGGAGATCTACGAGAAGCTCGGTGGCCGCTCCCCCTTGCTGCCCCATACCGAGGATCAGGCGCGGGCGCTGGAAGCGGCGCTGGCCGGCGAGGGGGTGGAGGCGCGCGCCTTCATCGCCATGCGCTACTGGCACCCCTTCACCGCCGATGTGGTTGCCGAGGTGAAACGGTTCGGCCCCGACCGCATCGTGCTGCTGCCGCTCTATCCGCAGTACTCGCGCACCACCTCGGGCAGTTCGATCAGGCACTGGCATCACCACGCCGCTGCGGCGGGGCTGGATGCGCCCACCACCACCGTCTGCTGCTACCCCACCGAGCCGGGCTTCGTGCGCGCCCAGGCGGCCCTGGTGGCCGAGGCGCTGGATGCCCTGGAGGTGGAGCGGGGCGACCACCCGCCGCCACGGGTGCTGTTCTCCGCCCACGGGCTGCCGAAGAAGGTGATCGCCGGCGGCGACCCGTACCAATGGCAGGTGGAGCAGTCGGCGGCCGCCGTGGCGGCGGCGCTCGACCGGCCCGGCCTGGACTGGCGCGTCACCTACCAGAGCCGCGTCGGGCCGCTGGAATGGATCGGCCCGGCCACCGACAGCGAGATCGAGGCCGCCGGCCGCGAGGGCAGGCCGCTGGTGGTGGTGCCCATCGCCTTCGTTTCCGAACATTCGGAAACCCTGGTCGAACTGGACATCGAATACGGTGAACTGGCCCATAAGGCCGGCGTGCCGCTCTACCGCCGGGTTTCGACCGTTCTGTCGGCACCGGCGTTCATCGACGGTCTGGCCGGGTTGGTGCGACGGGCCATCGCCGAAGCCGGTGCCGGGCCGGTGAGCGAGCGCGGCGGCCGCCTGTGCCCGGGTCCCTGCGGCCAGTGTCCCACCACAGCCTGAGGAGCCTCCGATGCCGCTGGACTACGCCAGCCCGCTCTACAACGCCATCAAGACCCTGCACGTCATCGTCATCATCACCTGGATGGCGGCGCTGTTCTATCTGCCGCGGCTGTTCGTCTACCACGCCATGGAAGAGAAGGGCTCGCCGACGTCGGAGCGGTTCAAGGTGATGGAGCGCAAGCTGCAGCGCGGCATCATGACGCCGTCCATGATCCTGGTGTTCATCACCGGCTTCCTGCTGTTCCCCACCTGGATCAGCGACGGCTGGATGCACACCAAGGTGCTGCTGGTTCTCGGCATGGCGGCCATGCATGGCTTCTACGCCCGCTGGCGCAAGGATTTCGAGGCCGACCGCAACCTGCGCAGCCATGTGTTCTATCGCTGGATGAACGAGGTGCCGACGGTTCTGCTGCTGATCATCATTCCGTTGGTGATCTTCAAGCCGTTCTGATGATGATTTCTGGGTGGGCGGCCCTTGTGAAAGGGGCCGGAAATGGACACATGGAACGAAAGCCGCGCATGAACTGTTGTCAGGCAAGGCGCCGCAAGAAGTGTTGACTTGGGCGGGCGTTTGCGTATGGTGACCGAAAGTCGCGGGGCCGCCCGGTTTCCGCGCTTTTCAGCATCCCACCCGACATCGCGACGCTCCGTCCCGACAGCGGCTTGGTCGCGGCCCGAATGGCCGCGGCGATCACCCAGACGCACCAGCCGCGACGGTCCTCGCCGATTCTCCCCCTGGACGCCTCCGTCCCGTTTCCGTTGCCCCTGATATCGTTGGATAGATCATGCATCTTCAGGAGCTGAAGCAGAAGTCGCCCGCCGAGCTTCTCGCCTTCGCCGAGGACCTCGAGGTCGAGAATGCCTCCTCCCTGCGCAAGCAGGACATGATGTTCGCCATTCTCAAGCAACTGGCGGACAACGACACTCCCATCTACGGCGACGGCGTGCTGGAGATTTTGCAGGACGGGTTCGGCTTCCTGCGGGCGCCGGAGGCGAATTACCTGCCCGGCCCTGACGACATCTACGTCAGCCCGAGCCAGGTCCGCCGCTTCGGCCTGCGCACCGGTGACACGGTGGAAGGGCAGATCCGGGCGCCGAAGGATGGCGAGCGCTATTTCGCGCTGCTGAAGGTCAACAAGATCAACTTCGAGGAACCGGAGGCGGTGCGGCATCGCATCAACTTCGACAACCTCACGCCGCTGTATCCGAACGAAAAGCTGACGCTGGAAATCGACGACCCGACGCGCAAGGACTACACCTGCCGCGTCATCGATCTGGTCGCTCCGCTGGGCAAGGGGCAGCGCGCCCTGCTGGTGGCGCCGCCGCGCACCGGCAAGACCGTGATGCTCCAGAATCTGGCTCACGCCATCGCCACCAACCATCCCGAGGTCTACCTCATCGTGCTGCTCATCGACGAGCGGCCGGAGGAAGTGACCGACATGGCGCGCAGCGTGAAGGGCGAGGTGGTCTCCTCCACCTTCGACGAACCCGCCGCCCGCCACGTCCAGGTGACGGAGATGGTGCTGGAGAAGGCCAAGCGCCTGGTGGAACACAAGCGCGACGTCGTCATCCTGCTCGACTCCATCACCCGTCTGGCGCGCGCCTACAACACGGTGGTGCCGTCGTCGGGCAAGGTGCTGACCGGCGGTGTGGACGCCAACGCCCTGCAACGCCCGAAGCGGTTCTTCGGCGCCGCCCGCAACATCGAGGAAGGCGGCTCGCTGACCATCATCGGCACCGCCCTGATCGAAACCGGCAGCCGCATGGACGAAGTGATCTTCGAGGAGTTCAAGGGCACCGGTAACTCCGAAATCGTCATGGACCGGAAGCTGTCGGACAAGCGCATCTTCCCGGCCATCAACATCACCGCTTCCGGCACCCGCAAGGAAGAGCTGCTGGTCGACCGTGGCACCCTGTCGAAGATGTGGGTGCTGCGCCGCATCCTGTCGCCCATGGGCACGCAGGACGCCATGGAATTCCTGGTTTCCAAGATCAAGGAGACCAAGAACAACGGCGATTTCTTCGACAGCATGAATACCTGATCCGCCCGAACAAGGTGGACCGGAAAAAGGCCCGCGACGGGATCCCGTCGCGGGCCTTTCCTTTGCCGGTGCGGCAGGGATGTCAGTGGTGGGCGTGCCCCGCGTGGCCGGACGGGGCTGTCGGAGCGTTGTGACCACTATGCGCGCCATGCCCGTCGTGACCGCCACCCATGGGCATGCCGTGGACCATGCCGGGGTCCAACTGGATGGCGGCGGCGTCACCGGGATAGCGGTCGATGAGCGACTCCAGCCAGGCGATTTCGTAGGACTGGTCCTGGATGATGTCCAGGTTCAGCAGCCGCAGCACGCCGTTGCGGGCGGCGGGATCAGCGTTGTATCCGGCCGCCATCTCCAGGGCGCCCTGGTGGTGAACGATCATCGCTTTTGCCCATTGCACGTCGTACTCGCTGACCGGAGCCCGACTAACGGCGTGGGTCGTCGGGGGCGGCGAGGGCAGGTAGTTGAGGCGATGCCGCAGATCCTCCCGCGCCACCGGACGCAGCGCCAGCGAACCCACCAGCGGCCGCGCGGGCGTTTCCACCTGCGCCCGCACGTCGTCCAGCAGGGCGATCTCGAATTCCTGGTTGGCGATGATGGCGCGGGAGAGTGCCCGCAGCGCCGGATGGCTGCCCTTCTCCAGATACTCCTGCGACATGGTGAGGGCGCCGGCATGGTGTTCGCGCATCCCGGATACATACCCCAGGTCGGCGGCGATCACCGCCGGGTCGACCATGCCGCCCGGCGCCCGCACCACCTCGTAGACCGTCATGGCATAGGGTGGATGGGCGCCGGTATCCTTGGCGGTGGCCGGGGTGGTGATGGCGACTGCCGCAGCGACGGCCAGGACGGCGGTGGAGATACGGGGCTTCAGGCTGGGCATCGGACACTCCTGGCATATGAGATCATAGTTGGAAGATGGTGGTTCCCGCCGCTGGAAGGTCAAGCCGGTGCCCAAAGAAAAAGCGCCGGCAGGGGGTCCCCGCCGGCGCCGTCGTGTTTCACGTGAAACAGAAGATCAGGGCTTCAGTACCGTCGACCCGACGATTTTGCGGCCCTCCAGGTCAGTGTGAGCCTTCACCGCGTCGGTGAGAGCATATTCCACCGCCGGCTCGATGGTCACCGCGCCCTTGGCGATGACGTCGAAGACGCTGGTGGCCGTCTCCACCAGTTCCGCCCGCGTGCTGGTGTAGCTGTTGAGGGTCGGGCGGGTAAGGAACAGCGACCCCTTGGCCGACAGGATGCCCGGCGCGAACGACTCGACGGCGCCCGAGGCATTGCCGAAGCTGACCATCAGGCCCCGCAGGCCGAGGCAATCGAGCGAGCCCTCCCAGGTCGCCTTGCCGACCCCGTCATAGACCACCGGCACGCCCTTGCCGTCGGTGATCTCCCTCACGCGGCTGACGAAGTTTTCGGTCGAGTAGTTGATGACGTGATCGGCACCCAGTTTGCGCGCCACCTCCGCCTTCTGCTCGCTGCCGACGGTGGCGATGACGTTGGCGCCTAGGTGCTTCAGCCACTGCACCGCGATCTGGCCCAGACCACCGGCGGCGGCATGGAACAGCACGGTGTCGCCCGGCTTGACGGCATAGGTGCGGTGGATGAGGTATTGCACCGTCATCGCCCGCAGCATGTGGCCGCCGATCTGGTCGTCACGGATGCTGTCCGGCAGGCGGATGAGCTTTTCCGCCGGGATGAGCCGCACGTCGGCATAACCGCCGATGGGGCCGGTGCCGTAGCACACCCGGTCGCCTTCCTTGAGGTCGGTGACGCCGGGGCCGCAAGCCTCCACCACGCCCAGACCCTCAAGCCCGAGGCCGGAGGGCAGCGGCACCGGGTAAAGGCCGCTGCGGTGATAGGTGTCGATGTAGTTCACGCCGCAATGGCTCTGGCGCAGGCGCACCTCGCCGGGGCCGGGCTCGCCGACCTCGGCCTGCACGACGCGCATCACTTCCGGTCCGCCGGTCTGTTCCATGCGAATGACAGTGGCCACTGGGTCCTCCACGGGTTCTGTTCTGGTTGATTGACTGATCGATCTCAGACCAAGCCGGGCGTCAGGGCGCCTTCCAGCGCCAGCAGTCGCTTCTTGGTCTCCAGCCCCTCCAGCCCCGAGTATCCGCCGAGGCGGCCGCCGGTGCCGACGATGCGATGGCAGGGGATGAGGATGGGCAAGGGGTTGCGGCCGCAGGCGGTGCCGATGGCGCGCGGCGACGAGTTCAGTTCCGCCGCCACATCGCCATAGGTGCGCACCTGGCCGAAGGGGATCGCCTGCATCACCGCCCACACCTTGCGCTGGAAGGCGGTGCCGCCGGCGGGGTCGAGCGGCAGGTCGAAGTCTTCGCGGTCGCCGGCGAAGTAGTCGTCGATCTGGCGGCGTGCCTCGGCCAGCAGCGGTGTTTCGTCGTGGTCTTCCACCCAGCCCCATTCCAGCGCCACGATGCGGTCGTCGAAGGCGAACAGGGTCAGGTCGCCGACCGGCGAATGCAGGGATATCTGGGCCATGGCGGGCGGGCTCCGGGTGGGGATGGAAAGGCGGAGCCGGAAGGTTACCGCGCCGCCAGTTGCGCGCGCAATTCCTCTGCGTCGGTCAGCGGCGCCGAGCACACCGGGCCACGGCAGATGTAGGCCGCCGGTGCCCCGTCCACCCGCCCCTTGCCGTGGGCCGGGTGGGTCATGGGGAGAGAGGTGGCGGCATCGATACGGGTCAGCACCAGCGTCGGCACTGGCGACTCCGCCACCGCCCGCACCAGCGGCGCGGCGGCGGCGGCATCGCCGACGATCACCACCTGCACCGCCGCCTCCAGCGTCTCGAAACCGGCAAGCAGGGTGGCGGAGTGGGGGTAGAGGTTCAGCGCCACCGGCTCGAATGCCTGGATGCGGCGCAAGGCGCGGTCGCGATAGGCGATGTCGCCGGTGAGGTGCCATAGGGTCGCCAGGGCGACCGCCATCAGCCCGTTGCCGGAGGGCGTGGCGTTATCCTGCACCGACTTGGTGCGGAGGATCAGGTCGGTTGCCTGCTGGCTGGTGAGGAAATAACCGCCGTCCGCCGCATCGGCATAATCTTCATCCAGCACCCGTACCCAGTCGCGGGCGTGGTCTAGGAAGACCGGTTCGGCCGTCACTTGGAAAAGAGTGAGGGCGGCCCGGATCATGGCGGCGTAGTCGTCCAGCATGGCCACCGGCTGCAAACGCCCGAGGCGGTAGCTGTGGCCCAGCCGGCTGCCCGGTCGCGTCATGGTATCGCGGATGGCGTCATAGGCGCTGCGGGCGAGGTCGATCCAGTCCAGCCGGTCGAACACGAAACCGGCGCGGGCGAGGGCGTGGATCATCAGCCCGTTCCAGTCGGCCAGCACCTTGTCATCGCGCCCTGGCGCCACCCGGCGGTCACGGACCCGCAGCAGCAGCGCCCGGCCACGGGCCAGCCGGCGCTCTATGGCCGGGTCGTCGTCCAGGTGGGAGTGGTTGCGGTGGAGGATGGTGCGGCCCTCCCAATTGCCGCTGGGCCGCACGTCATAGCCTTCCTTGAATAACGCCAGCGTCTCGGCATCGTCGCCCAGCAGGCGGTCGATTTCCTCCTCCGTCCACACGTAGTAGCGGCCTTCCTCGCCCTCGCTGTCGGCGTCCAGGGTGGCGGCGAAGGCGCCGGTCTCGGCGATCATCTCGCGCTCCAGCCACTCCACCGTTTCCTCGATGCGGGTCTTCAGTAGCGGGCTACGGGTGGCCTGCCAGGCGCTGGTCATGAGGTCGATGAGCTGGGCGTTGTCGTAGAGCATCTTCTAGAAGTGCGGCACCAACCATTCCGCGTCGGTGGAATAGCGGGCGAAGCCGCCGCCCAAATGATCGTAGATGCCGCTCTGGCACATGCGGTCGAGCGTCAGCAGCACGGCGTCGCGCAGATCCTGCCGGCCGGTGCGGCGCCACGCCCGCCACAGGGAGTCGAAGGCGAAGACCACCGGGAACTTTGGTGCCCCACGCAGGCCACCCCACTCCGGGTCCACATGCGACACCAAGGAACCGGCGGCATGATCGAGGATCGGCAGAGTCAGGCTTGCCGGTGTGCCGGAGGAGGGGGACGGGTGCGTGGTTTGGCGCAGGGCATCCACCAGCAGGCCGGTGTTGTGGCGCACCTTGTCCGGGGCCGTGCGGTAGGTCTCGCTGATCTGCCGCAGCACGCTGACGAAATCCGGCCGCCCCCAGCGGGCGGTGTTGGGGAAGTAGGTGCCGCCCCAGAACGGCTCGCCATCCGGGGTGAGGAACATGGTCAGCGGCCAGCCGCCGTGCTGGCCCATCAGCTGCAACGCCGTCTGATAGAGGGCATCAACGTCCGGTCGTTCCTCGCGGTCCACCTTGATGGGGATGAACAGCTGGTTCATCACCGCCGCTGTGTCCTCATCCTCGAAGCTTTCGTGGGCCATGACATGGCACCAGTGACAGGCGGCGTAGCCCACCGACAGCAGCACCGGCTTGTCCTGCGCCTTGGCTTCGGCCAGCGCCTCCGCCCCCCACGGCCGCCAGTGAACCGGGTTGTCGGCGTGCTGGAGAAGATAGGGGCTGGTCTCGTGGCGAAGCAGGTTCACGGCGCGATCCTCCAGGGCGGAAAAGGGCGGAATGTCAAGAGGCCCTGGCGGGGAAACGTTGCGCCAGCGGTGTCGGTGCCTTACTTTGTGTTGCCATGCCGTCGTTGCAACCGGACGTGGGAGAGGAAGCCCATGAAGATCACCGTCGATGTCGATTGCACGCCGGAAGAGGCGCGCAGCTTCCTCGGCCTGCCGGATGTCAAGCCGATGCAGGATGCCATGTTGCAGGAGATCCAGCACCGCATGATGCAGAACCTTCAAGCCATGGAGCCGGAAGCCCTGTTCCGCACCTGGCTGCCGGCCAGCGTGCAGGGGTTCGAGCAGATGCAGAAGTTCTTCTGGTCGCAGCTCAACCGCTCTGCCGGCGGCGGCACCTCGTCCTCCGACAAGTAGGGAGCCCGCCTTGTCCGCCGACCCCGCGCCGTACTACCGCGCCCATGTGTTCGCCTGCACCAACATCCGGCCGGAAGGCCACCCGCGCGGTTCCTGCGGCCGGCTGGGGGCGGAGAAGCTGCGCAACTACATGAAGGCGCGGGCCAAGGAACTGAAGATTGATGGCATCCGCGTCAACACCGCCGGCTGCCTCGACCGCTGTGAACTGGGACCGGTGATCGTCCTTTACCCGGAAGGGGTCTGGTACGCGGTGCGCACCACGGCGGACATCGACGAGATCCTGGAAACTCATCTGATCGCCGGCGGCCGGGTGGACCGCCTGATGCTGCGCCCGGAAGACAAGGACCGCACCGACATCGCCGCGCGGGTGGGCGAGGCGGCGGAGTAGCTTTTTAGCCACCAAGACACCAAGGACACCAAGGGGGCGCGGGGGCTGAACCGCCGTGCCTCGCCCTGCGGATTTGGTGGTGTCGCGGCCGCAGGCCGCAAGACGGTCTTTCCCTGAAGCACCGCCACCGGCCGCCGGATACCGCCTTCTTGGTGTTCTTGGTGTCTTGGTGGCTAACCGATACATGCGGTGATGACGCACTCTGACACCATCTTCGCCCCCGCCACGGCCCCCGGTCGGGCGGGCGTGGCTATTGTCCGCATTTCTGGACCGCAGGCCGATGCCGCGCTGTCCGCCCTCACCGTCGGCGCGCCCCTGCCGGCGCCGCGGCGGGCCGGGCGGGTGAAGGTGTGCGATGGCGACGGCGAGCCGGTGGACGATGGCCTCGCCCTGCGCTTCCCCGGTCCGGCCAGCTTCACCGGCGAGGATGTGGTGGAACTGCACTTGCACGGCAGCCGGGCGGTGCTGGATGCGGTGATGGGACTGCTGGCGGCGCAGGAGGGTCTGCGGGTGGCGGAACCGGGCGAGTTCACTCGCCGCGCCTTCGAGAACGGCAAGATGGACCTCACCCAGGCGGAAGCCCTGGCCGACCTCATTGATGCCGAGACCGCCGCCCAACGCCGTCAGGCCCTGCGCCAGATGGACGGCGCGCTCGCCCGGTTGATCGAGGACTGGCGCCACCGGCTGGTCAAGGCACTCGGTCATTTTGAGGCTTTCATCGACTTCCCGGATGAAGACCTGCCGCCGGAGGCCGAAGGCGCCATCTGGGGGGCGGTGGGGTCCCTGGTCGATGAAATGTGTGCCCATCTCAACGACGGACGGCGGGGAGAACGGTTGCGCGATGGCTTTCATATCGCCATCATCGGCCCGCCCAACGCTGGCAAGTCCAGCCTGCTCAACGCCCTGGCGCGGCGGGAGGCGGCCATCGTGTCGGACATCGCCGGCACCACCCGCGACGTGGTTGACGTTCACCTCGACCTCGGTGGTTACGCGGTCGTGCTGGCCGATACCGCCGGCTTGCGCGACGCGGCGGAGGCCATCGAGTCCGAAGGCATCCGGCGGGCGCGGGCCCGGGCCGAACAGGCCGACCTGCGGCTGGCAGTGTTCGACGGCGCAACGTGGCCGCGGCTGGATGCCCACACCCTGTCGCTGGTTGACGACGCCACCCTGGTGGTGGTCAACAAGGCGGATCTGGCGACGGTGCCCGATGATCCGGTGGTGGCCGGGCGAGCCGGCCTCGCCTTGTCGGTGCGGTCCGGCCAGGGGATGGAGCGGCTGCTGGCCCGACTGGGCGAGGAGGTCGGCGTCCGCCTCGCCGGTGGCAGCGGCGCACCGGCGCTGACACGGGAACGGCATCGCCGGGCGCTGACCGAGTGCGTGGACGCCCTGCGGCGGGCGCGGGCGGCGGCGTTGCCGGAACTGGGGGGCGAAGACCTGCGGCTGGCGGCGCGGGCGCTCGGCCGCATCACCGGGCGGGTCGAGGTGGACGAGCTTCTCGACGTCATCTTTCGTGATTTCTGTATCGGCAAGTGATGAGCATGACAGAGCGCTATGACGTGATCGTGGTGGGCGGCGGCCATGCCGGCACCGAGGCAGCGGCGGCGGCGGCCCGCATGGGCGCGGCCACCCTGCTGCTGACCCACAAGGTGGAAACCATCGGCGAGATGTCGTGCAACCCGGCTATCGGCGGTCTGGCCAAGGGGCATCTGGTGCGCGAGGTGGATGCGCTGGACGGCATCATGGGCCGCGCCATCGACTGCGGCGGTATCCAGTTCCGCATGCTCAACCGCAGCAAGGGCCCGGCGGTGCGGGGCCCGCGCGCCCAGGCCGACCGCAAGCTCTATCGCCAGGCGGTGCAGGATCTGCTGGCGGAAACGGCCAACCTCACTCTCGCCGCCGGGGCGGTGGAAGACCTGGAACTGGATGTCGGCGGCCGGGTGACGGCGGTGCTCACCAGCGACGGCCGGCGCATTGCGTGCGGCGCCGTGGTGCTGACAACGGGCACCTTTCTGCGCGGCATGATCCACTGCGGCGAGG
>JAEWWF010000275.1 GCA_023396465.1 Pseudomonadota bacterium | reverse complement strand
TCATGCACCCGCAGGATGGCGGCGTCCTCGCTGGTGCCGACGTCGAAGCGGGCGGTGACGGTGACGTGGTCGTCCACCGTCTGCGAATAGACATGCTCCACATCGTCGATGCCCTTGACGATGTCCTCCAGCGGCTTGGTGACCAGTTCGGCGGCATCGACGGCGCGCAGGCCATTGGCGGTGACCAGGATGTCGACCATGGGCACGCTGATCTGCGGTTCTTCCTCGCGCGGCAGCTGGATCAGCGCCACCAGCCCGACCACCAGCGACGCCAGCAGCAAGAGCGGCGTCAGCGGCGAGCGGATGAAGGTCTGGGTGATGTGCCCCGAAATGCCGAGCTTCATTGGCCGCTCTCCGTCGCGGCGGCGGCTTGCAGCACGTCACCGGGGCGCAGGCCGGACAGCACCTCGCGGCCACCGGCGGCGGGCTGGCCCGGCTGCACCACCACTTCGGTGCCGTCGGCCAGGGTGGCGAAGGTGAGGCCCCAGCGGCGGGTCAGGTAGTCGTCTGGCACCACGATGGCGCTGCGGGTGCCGGTGGCCACATGCACCAGCGCCCGCTCGCCGACGAAGAAGTCCCCCAGCCCGTCCACCTGCACGTCGGCCACCACGCGGCCGTTGGTCAGGCGCGGATAGACCTGCACGATCTCGCCGTCGCGGGCGGTGCCGGTGGCGTTCTCCGCCAGTCCGCGCGGGCCGACCAGCACCCGGTCGCCGCGCGCCAGGAAGCGGGCGTGGCGCTCCGGCAGTTCCAGGCGCAGGACGTAGCTGTCGGCGGCGATCACCGCCACCGTCTCGCCGGGCAGGACGACGCTGCCGTTCTGCACCGGCACGTCGAGCACCCGCCCCGGCGCCGGGGCCAGCACGGCGCCCTGGCCGGCCTGCTCGGCGATGACCGAGCGTTCGGCGCGCACCGACTCGACGGTGCGTTCCAGCACCTGCATCTCGGTGCGGGCCTCGTCCAGCCGCGCCTGGGCGATGACACCCTGGCGGCGCAGTTCGGCGGCGCGGTTGAAGTCGATGCGGGCTTGGGCGAGCTGGGCCTGCTGGCTGGCGATGCGGGCATCCAGCGCCTGCATCTGCAAGGCCAGCTTGACGTCACCCACCACCGCCAGCACCTGCCCGGCCTCCACCATGTCGCCCTCGTCGACGATCAGGTCGGCGACGGTGCCGCCGATGCGGGCGCGGGCGGCCAGTTCCTTGATGCTTTCGACGGTGGCGAAAACGGCCTTGCGGTCCTGGATCTGCACCGGCTCGACGGTCAGGCCGGAAGCGAAGGCGGAGGGCGGGGCGACGACGGCCGGGACGCCCAGCGCCGCCGCCGCGACGGCAGCGGCCAGCAGGTGGCGGAAGGTCATGCACGGAGTCCCTTCTGGTCGGAGGGTGCGGCGCGCGCAGGCGGAAGGCGGGCGCCACATGATCTGTTGACCAATATATTCATTGTAGCTAATTTAGCAAGTATGGATACGCCCGCATTCCCCGCCAACGCCAAGGCTGCCGCCGCCCTTCTGCGGGCCCTCGGCAACGACCGGCGGCTGCTGATCCTGTGCGAACTGTCCACCGGCGAGAAGACGGTGGGCGCGCTGGAGGCCGCCGTCGGTTTAAGCCAGTCGGCGCTGTCGCAGCATCTGGCCAAGCTGCGTCACGAAGGCCTGGTGGCCACCCGACGGGATGCCCAGCACATCTTCTACCGCGTTGCCAGCCCGGCGGCGTTGCAAGTCATCGAAACCCTGGCCGGCCTGTATTGCCGGCCGCCCGTGTCCTCAGGGAGGTAACGTGATGTCCATTGATCGTGTGGTTCTTGCTTTCGCCGGCACCGTGGTGCTGCTGACCGTCGCCGCCGCCCTGTTCGCCGGTATCACCTGGGCGCTGTGGATCACTGGCTTCGTCGGCCTGAACATGCTCCAGGCGGCGTTCACCGGCTTCTGCCCGCTCGCCATCGTGCTGAAGAAGCTGGGCGTGAAGCCGGGCGAGGCGTTCAGCTGAACAGGTCGGGCGGCGAGGGCGGGGCGGCCGGCGCGGCAGGGGCATCCTCCGTCGCCGCGATGATGCCGGCCCACGGCCGCAGCAGGTCGGCCACCGCCTCGAACGGCAGGTCGGAAATCCAGGCCTCTTCCGCCTCGCGCGGCAGGATGACCGGCATGCGGTCGTGAATCCCGGCGATGGACGGCGCCGGGGCGCAGGTGATGATGGCGAAGTATTCGCCGTCCACCAGCCCGGCGAAGCTGAACAGGGCGGTGCCGTCGCCGCCGCCGGGGGCGATGGTGTTACGGTGGCGCGCCTTGCCGTCCTTGCGCCACTCGTAATACGCCGTCGCCGGCACCAGCACGCGATTGCCCAGCAGACGGCGGAAGGTGGGCTTTTCCGTCAGCGTCTCGGCGCGGGCGTTGATAAGCGGCTTGCCGTCGCGCGGTGACGGGATGCCAAAATGCTTGCGCAGCAGCACGTCCCTCCGCCCCTTCACCGGCGCCGCGTCGGTCGGGCGGATTTCGGGAATCGGCAGGGGCGCCAGCGGCGGCGCGGTCAACCCGTAGCGGTTCACCAGATCGATCGGCGCGCAGATCAGCGCGTAACGGGAGCACATTGCGGCTGCTCGTCTTTCCTCTGTTGCCGGACGGCGCCGGATCAGCTTATCTGACGGCATGAGCACCGAACAGAACACCGTCGTCATCTCCGGCACCAGCCGGGGTATCGGCCAGACCACCGCCCTGCGCTTCATGCAGGAAGGATGGCGGGTCATCACCTGCGCCCGCGGGCCGCTGCCCGAGGATTTGCCGCGAACCGACAACTGGACGCACCACTTCCAGCTCGACCTGACCGGGCGCGAGGCGGTGGATACCTTCCTGCGCGACGTGAAGGGCATCCTGGCCGGCGCCCCGCTGCACGCGCTGGTGAACAACGCCGGTGTGTCGCCGAAGACACCGTTCAAGGAACGGTTGGGCATCCTCAACGGGTCGATGGACGGCTGGCGCGACGTGTTCGAGTTGAACCTCTTCGCTCCGCTGCGGCTGGCACGCGGCTTCGCCGGCGATCTTGCCAAGGCGAAGGGGGCGATCGTCAACATCACCTCCATTGCCGGCCACTACGTTCACCCCTTCGCTGGCTCGGCCTATTCCACCTCCAAGGCGGCGCTATCGGGCCTGACCCGCGAGATGGCGGCGGAGATGGCGCAACTCGGCATCCGCGTCAACGCGGTGGCGCCGGGCGAGATCCAGACGGAGATGATCAGCCCCGATTACGAGGCCCTGATCCCCCGCATTCCGCTCGACCGCATGGGCAAGCCCGAGGACGTGGCGGCGGCGGCGTTCCGCCTGTGTACCGAGGAATTCAACTACGTCACCGGGACGGAAATCTTCGTCACCGGCGGCCAGCACCTGTACTGATCCGGCACTGGAGGGCGACGGCGGCATGACGGGGAAGAGTGTGCTCATCACCGGTGCCGGCCGGGGTATCGGCCGCGCCGCCGCCATTGCCGCCGGGGGGCTTGGCTGGTCGGTGGCGATAGGC
>JAEWWF010000028.1 GCA_023396465.1 Pseudomonadota bacterium | reverse complement strand
TGTGACGGGTTAACCACCAAGACACCAAGACACCAAGAAGGATGCGAGGGAGGGGAGGCGCTCCCTCCAATTCCTTTTCTCGTCTCTCCTGTGCGCTGGTGGTGGCCGGCTTGAAGACGAAAAACTAATGGAGGGTGCGCGAGGGAGGCCCCCGCCTCCCTCGCATCCTTGGTGTCTTGGTGTCTTGGTGGTTAAGACAGCTCAGCCCCGCAGCGCCGCGATGTTGGCGGCGTAGGCGTCCGGGCCGCCCTTGAAGACGGCGGAGCCGGCGACCAGCGCGGTGGCGCCGGCGGCGATGCAGCGCTTCGCCGTCTCCGGGTTGACGCCGCCGTCCACTTCCAGCTCGATCGGGCGGTTGCCGATCAGCGCCTTGATGCGGCGGATCTTTTCCACCTGGCTCTCGATGAAGGCCTGGCCGCCGAAGCCGGGGTTGACGCTCATGACCAGCACCAGGTCGAGGTCGTCGAGCACGTATTCCAGCACGCTTTCCGGCGTCGACGGGTTGAGCGACACGCCGGCCTTCTTGCCAAGCGACCGGATCAGCTGGAGAGAGCGGTGCAGGTGGGCACCGGCCTCGGCGTGGACGGTGATGATGTCCGACCCGGCGGCGGCGAATTCGGGAATGTAGGGGTCCACCGGCTCGATCATCAGGTGGACGTCGAAGGTCTTGGCGGTGTGCGGCCGGATGGCCTTCACGACGGCGGGGCCGATAGTGATGTTGGACACGAAGTGGCCGTCCATGACGTCCACATGCACCCAGTCGCAGCCGGCGGCGTCGATGGCGCGGACTTCCTCGCCCAGCTTGGCGAAATCGGCGGACAGGATGCTGGGGGCGATCTTGACGGTCATGGCTCTGGCTCTTGGGAAAGGGGCGGTGCGATGGAATAGCCACCAAGACACCAAGTACACCAAGAAGATGTTTCCATTGCGGGTGCCCCGCCTGAGGACAACCGAATGGAGGGAGCGCGAGGGAGGGCCTCCTTTCCCTCGCATCTTCTCTTAGTGTACTTGGTGTCTTGGTGGCTAAAACAAACCCGCCCCCGGAGCACTAACCCCGGGGGCGGTGGTCACTTACAGGGTTACTGCGCGGCAACGGCGGCGGCGACGACCTTGGGGTCGAGGTCGCCCTTGGCGTAGCGCTTGGCCATTTCGGACAGCGGGATCGCCTTGATCTTGCTGGCCTTGCCGGTGGCGCCGAACTGCTCGTAGCGCT
This sequence comes from Pseudomonadota bacterium, assembly GCA_023396465.1. Lineage (GTDB taxonomy): Bacteria > Pseudomonadota > Alphaproteobacteria > Rhodospirillales > Rhodospirillaceae > Caenispirillum. Next base: position 3,918 of record JAEWWF010000028.1, on the reverse strand, counting down.
GCTCGCACACCTTCTGCATGGCTTCCTGGGCCGGCTTCAGGTACTTGCGCGGGTCGAACTCGGCCGGGGATTCGGCGAAGACCTTGCGGATCTGGCCGGTGATGGCCATGCGGCAGTCGGTGTCGATGTTGATCTTGCGGACGCCGTGCTTGATGCCCTCGACGATCTCCTCGACCGGCACGCCGTAGGTCTGCGGCATGGCGCCGCCGTACTGGTTGATGATGTCCTGGAGATCCTGCGGCACCGACGAGGAACCGTGCATCACCAGATGGGTGTCCGGCAGCTTGGCATGGATCTTCTTGATGGTGTCCATGGCCAGGATGTCGCCGGTCGGCTTGCGCGAGAACTTGTAGGCGCCGTGGCTGGTGCCGATGGCGACGGCCAGGGCGTCGACCTTGGTGCGGGCCACGAAGTCGGCGGCCTGTTCGGGGTCGGTCACCAGCATTTCCTTGTCGAGCTTGCCCTCGAAGCCGTGGCCGTCTTCCTTCTCGCCCATGCCGGTTTCCAGCGAGCCGAGCACGCCCAGTTCCCCTTCCACCGACACGCCGACCATGTGGGCCATTTCGGTCACCTTGCGGGTGACCTCCACATTGTAGTCGTAGGAGGCGGGGGACTTTCCGTCCTCCTCCAGCGAGCCGTCCATCATCACCGAGCTGAAGTTGGCGGTGATGGCCGACAGGCAGGTCGCCGGGCTGTTGCCGTGGTCCTGGTGCATGCACACCGGAATGTCCGGGTACATTTCGGCAACGGCCATGATCATGTGCTTGATCATGATGTCGCCGGCGTAGGAGCGGGCGCCGCGGCTGGCCTGGAGAATGACCGGCGCGTCGCACTTCTGGGCGGCCTTCATGATCGCCAGCACCTGCTCCATGTTGTTCACGTTGAACGCCGGCATGCCGTAGCTGTGCTCGGCGGCGTGATCGAGCAGCTGACGCAGCGAAATCAAAGCCATGGTTGTTACTCCCCGATGAGACTTGGGCCGTTGTCGTGATGAAGCGTCAGCGCCCGAGACGGGCGAGGACGGCATCGGCCACCGCCTGGGCGGTGATGCCGAAGAAGTCGTACAGGTCTTCCGCCGGGCCGCTGGCACCGAACTGGCGCATGCCGATGACGGCACCTTCCAGGCCGACGTACTTTTCCCAGCCGAAGGTGGCGGCGGCTTCCACCGCGACGCGCAGAACGCCCTTGCCGAGCACCGCGTTGCGGTAGTCGGTCGGCTGTTCGTCGAACAGTTCCCAGCACGGCATGGAAACAACGGCGGCCTTCACGCCGACGTTGGCGAGCATCACCTGGGCGGTCAGCGCCAGCTGCACTTCCGAGCCGGTGGCGATGAGGGTGACGTCGCGCTTGCCGTCCTCCGGCTCCGACAGCACGTAGGCGCCGCGGGCCGACAGGTTCTCGGCGGTGTACTGGCGCACCGTCGGCAGGTTCTGGCGCGACAGGGCGAGCACGCTCGGCGCATCGTCGGTGTGCAGGGCGATCTGCCAGCACTCGGCGGTTTCGATCGGATCGCAGGGGCGCAGCACCAGCACGTTCGGCATGGCGCGCAAGGACGCCAGATGCTCCACCGGCTGGTGGGTCGGACCGTCCTCGCCGAGGCCGATGGAGTCATGGGTACCGACGTAGATCACCCGCTGGTTCATGATCGCCGACATGCGCAGCGCCGGGCGCAGGTAGTCGGTGAACACCAGGAAGGTGCCGCCGTAGGGGATGAAGCCGCCGTGCAGGGCGAGGCCGTTCATCATGGCGGCCATGCCGTGCTCGCGCACGCCCCAGTGGATGTAGTTGCCGGCCGCGTGGCCCGGCTCCACCGCACTCATCTGCTTGGTGATGGTGAGGTTGGAGTGGGTGAGGTCGGCGGAGCCGCCGACGATCTGCGGCAGGGCCGGAACGATGTGCTCCAGGCACTGCTGGCTGGCCTTGCGGGTGGCGACCTTCGGCTGTTCCTCGGCGCACTTCTTCTTGAAGTCGTCGAGCGCCCGTTCCCAGCCCAGCGGCAGCTTGCCGGCGACGAAGTCGAAGAAAGCCTCGCGCTTGTCGGCGGGCTCGGCCTGCATCTTGGCTTCCCAGGCGCGGCGGGCTTCGGTGCCGCGGGTGCCGGCGGCGCGCCAGGCGGACAGAACGTCGTCCGGCACCTCGAACGGCGCATGGGGCCAGCCCAGGGCCTCGCGGGTCTTGGCGATCTCGGCCTCGCCCAGCGGCGCGCCGTGGGTCTTCTCCGAGCCGGCCAGCGATGGCGAGCCGAAACCGATGACGGTACGGCAGGCGATCAGGCTGGGGCGCGGGTCGGCCTTGGCCTTGGCGATGGCAGCGGCCACCGCCTCGGGGTCGTGGCCGTCGACCGCCTGGACGTGCCAATGGCTGGCCTCGAACCGCTTCATCTGGTCGTCGCTGGTGGCCTTGGAGGTGTCACCGTCGATGCAGATGCGGTTGTCGTCCCACAGCACCACCAGCTTGCCGAGCTTGTGGTGTCCGGCGAAGGAAATGACCTCCTGGCTCAAACCTTCCATCAGGCAGCCGTCACCGGCGATGCACCAGGTGTAGTGGTCGACCACGTCATTGCCGAAGCGGGCCGCCATCATGCGCTCGCCCAGTGCCAGGCCGACGGCATTGGCGATGCCCTGGCCGAGCGGACCGGTGGTGGTCTCGGCGAAGTCGACGTGGCCGTATTCCGGGTGACCGGCGGTCTTGGCGCCCAGCTGGCGGAAGTTCTGCAACTGCGCGAGGTCGGTGTCGGCATAGCCGAGCAGGTAGGACAGGCTGTAGAGCAGCATGGAGCCATGGCCGGCCGACAGCACGAAGCGGTCGCGGTCGGGCCAGCGCGGGCTGGTGGGGTCGACCGTGGCGAAGCGGGTGAACAGCACGGCGGCGACATCGGCCATGCCCATGGGCATGCCGGGGTGGCCGCTGTTGGCCTTCTGCACGGCGTCGATGGCCAGGAACCGGATGGCGTTGGCCATCTTCCGGGTGTCGACGGGGGCGGTGGCGGTGACGGGTTCGGTCATTGGCTGGGTATCCGTGGTGCTGTTCCGTTGGCGTCGCGCGGTGCGTGCGGTGGGGCTTCTATAACGCGGATCGTCAGATCGCGTAATGGCCCATGGCGGCCTTCACGAGATGATAAGTAATGAGCAACTGCGACAGGGCGAGCGGGTGGCTCATCTTGGCGCGGTGCTCGCGGTCGTCCATGAACTGGCCCAGGTCGGCCCGGAGGTGGCTGGTCTCCGGGATCAGGTTCCACAACAGGTCTTCGATGGCCTTGGCCCGCTTGTCGTCGAGATTGGCGGCGATTTCAAGCACGTCCACCGGCTTGCCGTCGATGTCGCGGGCCAGCGTCAGCGAAACCTTGTCCTTGGAGCCTTCGAGGATGGGTGACAAATCGGGGTGCGGCAAGGTGGGACGCAGGGTGTGGCGGACCACCAGATTGGGCCCCACCTCCTCGCGCCGGCCCTCGGGGCGGACGAACTGCACCACCATGTCGGCGAAGGTACGCTGCGGTTGGATGTACAGCGCGCTCAACTCGCCGCGGGTGAGCAGCGATTCGCGCACTTCCGATTCCTGATAACCGCGCTGGTGGGTGTCGCGGGTGATTTTCCAGTAGACCCGCAGGTCTTCCTCCGGCTCGAGGTAGACCTTGACGTCATAGCAGTCGCGCATGGCCCGGGTGGTGTAGCCGTGCAGCCCCTCGACAATCACATAGTCGCGCGGCTGCACATGGACGGGTGGCCGCAGCGTACCGTCGGAGTGGTCGTAGACCGGCTTGAGGATGGGTTGACCCTCGCGCAGCAGCCGGATGTGCTGCTCCATGATGTCCATGTGATTGGCGCGCGGGTCGATGGCCGACAGGCCGAGGCGCTTGCGTTCGGCGCGGCTGTGCTTGTGGTAGTCGTCCAGCGCGATGGTGGTGACGCGGTGCTCGCC
>JAEWWF010000179.1 GCA_023396465.1 Pseudomonadota bacterium | reverse complement strand
GCGAGGGAGGGGCGGCCCTCCCTCGCGCTCCCTCCATAAGCATTCCTGATCGGCCGGTTCGACCACAGATGCCAGGAGCCAGGAGTGTTTCCTTGGTGTACTTGGTGTCTTGGTGGCTATTCCCTCTCCGTCGCTTCCGCCTTTCCATCCAAGGACCGACCCCCATGACCCCCATGACCACCAAGACCAACCAGGGCAACTACTTCGAGGATTTCCGCATCGGCCAGGAGCTGGTGCATGCCACGCCGCGCACCGTCACCGAGGGTGACATCGCGCTCTACACGGCGCTCTACGGCCCGCGCTTCCTGTTGCAGTCGTCGGCGGTGGCGGCCATGGACGTGGGGTTCGAGGATGCCCCGGTGGATGACCTGCTGGTGTTCCACATCGCCTTCGGGAAGACCGTGCCCGACGTGTCGTTGAACGCCGTCGCCAATCTGGGCTATGCCGACGGCCGTTTCGGCGTGCCGGTCTATGCCGGCGACACCATCCGCACCACCTCCACCGTCATCGGCCTGAAGGAAAACTCCAACGGCAAGACCGGCGTGGTCTACGTGCGCTCGCGCGGGGTCAACCAGCGCGACGAGATGGTGGTCGACTACGTGCGCTGGGTGATGGTCAACAAGAAGGACCAGAGCAAGCCCGCGCCCGAACCCGTGGTGCCCGACCTGCCGGCGGTGGTGGCGCCCGAGTCGCTGCGCCTCCCGGTCGGTCTGAACCTCGAGTCGTATGATTTCGCCGGTGCTGGCTCCGCCTTCTGCTGGGAAGATTACGCCGTGGGCGAGAAGATCGACCACGTCGACGGGATGACCATCGAGGAGGCGGAGCACATGATGGCCACCCGCCTCTACCAGAACACCGCCAAGGTTCACTTCAACCAGTTCGAGCAGGCGAAGGGCCGCTTCGGCCGCCGCCTCATCTATGGCGGTCACATCATCAGCCTGGCCCGCGCGCTGTCGTTCAACGGGCTGGAGAACGCCTTCAAGGTGGTCGCCATCAATGCCGGCAGCCACTGCAACCCGACCTTCGCCGGCGATACCATCCACGCCTGGACCGAGGTCACCGGCAAGTTCGACATCCACGAACGCCATGATCTGGGCGCCCTTCGCCTGCGTACCGTGGCGACGAAGGACCGGCCGTGCGCCGACTTCCCCTACAAGGACGCCGACGGCAAATACGACCCCCAGGTGGTGCTGGACTTCGACTATACGGTGCTGATGCCCCGCCGCATCGGCTGACCCCACCCGCCGGGGTGGGGTGGCTTCTGCGGCAACCCCACCCCGGCGGCGTTGACACCGGGGGGGCGAGGGGCTAAACCTTTCGCCGCATTACCGCAAGAGTCCAGGCGTCTCCCGGAACGCCCATTCGAGGGGGCGGGGCGGTTGCGCCGGTCCCGGCCGGTGCCGGTGGTCCCGATGGAGTCGGTGCGGGCGGCCTCCCCGAGGGGAGGGGCCTGGGCCGGTCGCCTCGGATGGCCGCATCCGGTGCCGTGACCAACGTGGAGTGGGCGCGCAAGCGCCGCAGACCAAGGTGCGTCCCGGTCATGGGCAAGGGCCTGGGGCGCCGACCTTCGAAGAGGCTGACGCCATGAAATCTGACACCCGGCCTTTGTCGCCGCATCTTCAGGTCTACAAGCTGCCGGTCGAGGGCAAGCTGTCGATCACCCACCGTATCACCGGCGTGGGCCTCTCGGTCGGCATGCTGCTGCTGATCTACTGGGTCGGTTCCGCCGCCTACGGGCGCGAAAGCTACGACGCCGCCATGGGTTTCATCACCTCGTGGTTCGGCTATCTGCTGCTGTTCGGTTTCTCGGTGGCCTTCTTCTTCCACCTGGTCAGCGGCATCCGTCACCTCACCTGGGACATCGGCGTCGGCCTGACCAAGGAAGAGGCGCGTCGCTCGTCCTACGCCGTTCTCGCGGCGACCGGCGTGCTGACCGTGCTCGCCTGGATCATCGGTCTGGCCTGAGGGGGAAAGATCACATGAGCTTGCGTTCTCCGCTCGGTCGCGTGCGCGGCCTGGGTTCCGCCAAGGATGGTGTTGGCCACTGGCTGGCCCAGCGCGTGACGGCCATCGGCCTCGTGCTGCTCGGCTTCTGGTTCGTTGCCGCCATCGTCTCCAACGTTGGTGCCGACCATGCCACCTTCACGGCGTGGCTCGGGCAGCCCGGCAACGCCACCCTGATGATCCTGACCATCGTCGCGGCCTTCTGGCATGCGGCGCTCGGCTTGCAGGTGGTGATCGAGGACTATGTTCACGGTCACGGCCGCGCCGCCGCGCTCATCGCCGTCAAGCTGGCCTGTTTCGCGCTCGGCGCGTTCGGCGTGCTGTCGGTCCTGAAAGTTGCCGTTGGAGGCTGAGGTAAATGGCTGCTTACGATCTCATCGACCATGAATACGACGTGGTGGTGGTCGGCGCCGGCGGCGCCGGTCTGCGCGCCACCTTCGGCATGGTCGCCGCCGGCCTGAAGACGGCCTGCGTCACCAAGGTGTTCCCCACCCGCTCCCACACCGTCGCCGCCCAGGGCGGCATCGGCGCCAGCCTCGGCAACATGGCCGAGGACAGCTGGCAGTGGCATATGTACGACACCGTCAAGGGCTCCGACTGGCTCGGTGACCAGGACGCCATCGAATACATGTGCCGTGAAGCCGTGCCGGCGGTCTACGAACTGGAGCACTTCGGCGTGCCGTTCAGCCGCACCGCCGATGGCAAGATCTACCAGCGCCCGTTCGGCGGCCACATGCGCAACTTCGGCGAAGCGCCGGTGCAGCGCGCCTGCGCCGCCGCCGACCGCACCGGCCACGCCATCCTGCACACGCTCTACCAGCAGTCGCTGAAGCACAACGCCGAATTCTTCGTCGAGTTCTTCGCCCTCGACCTGCTGATGGACCCGGTGGACGGCACCTGCCGCGGCGTCATCGCGCTCGACATGGCGACCGGCGAATTGCACCGCTTCCGCGCCCACCAGACGGTGCTGGCGACCGGCGGCTACGGCCGCGCCTACTTCTCCTGCACCTCGGCCCATACCTGCACGGGCGACGGCAACGGCATGGCCGCCCGCGCCGGTCTGCCGTTGCAGGATCACGAGTTCGTGCAGTTCCACCCGACCGGCATCTACGGCTCGGGCTGCCTGATCACCGAAGGCGCCCGCGGCGAAGGCGGCTATCTCACCAACTCCGCCGGTGAGCGCTTCATGGAGCGCTACGCCCCGACCGCCAAGGACCTGGCCTCGCGTGACGTCGTCTCGCGCGCCATGACCATGGAAATTCGCGAAGGTCGCGGCGTCGGCAAGGAAAACGACCACATCCACCTGCACCTGGAGCACCTGGGCGCCGACGTGCTGCACGCCCGTCTGCCCGGCATCACCGAGACGGCGAAGATTTTCGCCGGCGTCGATGCCACCAAGGAGCCGCTCCCGGTGCTGCCGACCGTCCACTACAACATGGGCGGCATTCCGACCAACTACATGGGCGAAGTGCTGCGCCCGACCGCCGACAACCCGGATGCCGTCTGCGGCGGCCTGATGGCGGTCGGCGAAGCGGCCTGCGTGTCGGTGCATGGCGCCAACCGCCTTGGCACCAACTCGCTGCTCGACCTCGTGGTGTTCGGCCGTGCCGCTGCCCACCGCGCCGCCGAGCTGGTGAAGCCCGGCACCAAGCACAAGCCGGTGGCCAAGAGCTGCGACGACCTGGCGCTGTCGCGCCTGGATCGTGTGCGCAACGCCAATGGCTCGCAGACCACTCAGGAAATCCGCTCGGCCCTCCAGCGCACCATGCAGAACGATGCCGCCGTCTTCCGTACCAGCCAGTCGCTGAAGGAAGGCTGCGAGAAGGTCAGCCAGATCGCCGGCACCCTGCCGCAGCTGAAGATCACCGACCGGTCGCTGGTGTTCAACACCGACCTGACGGAGGCGCTGGAGCTGGAAAACCTCATGACCTGCGCCCTGGCGACCATCTACGGCGCCGAAGCCCGTCACGAGAGCCGCGGCGCCCACGCGCACGAGGACTTCCCCGAGCGCGACGACGAGACCTGGATGAAGCACACGCTTTGCACGGTCGACCACGACTACAAGGTCAGCCTCGACTACCGTCCGGTTCACACCTACACCCTGACGGATGAAGTCCAGTACATCGAGCCCAAGAAGCGCGTGTACTGAACCGGCACCCGTGAAGCGACGCCTGTTGCGAGGATAGAAAGATGGTTGAATTCAACCTGCCGCCGAACAGCCGGGTCAAGGAAGGCAAGACCTTCAAGGCGCCGGCCGGTGCCAAGCGGGTCAAGACCTTCAAGATCTACCGCTACGACCCGGGCCTGGGCGAGAATCCGCGCCTCGACACCTTCGAGATTGATCTCGACGCCTGCGGCCCGATGGTCCTGGACGCGCTGCTGAAGATCAAGAACGAGGTCGACTCGACCCTCACCCTGCGCCGGTCGTGCCGTGAAGGCATCTGCGGCTCGTGCTCCATGAATATCGACGGCACCAACACGCTGGCGTGTCTGAAGCCGATTGACGAGGTGCAGGGCGACGTCAAGATCTACCCGCTGCCGCACATGCCGGTGGTGAAGGATCTGGTGCCCGACCTGACCACCATCTATGCCCAGTACCGCTCCATCGAACCGTGGATGAAGGCGGAAACGGCGGTGGCGGCCAACAAGGAGCGCAAGCAGTCGCCGGAAGAGCGCGCCAAGCTCGACGGCCTGTGGGAATGCATCCTGTGCTTCTGCTGCTCGACCAGCTGCCCCAGCTACTGGTGGAACGGCGACCGTTATCTTGGCCCGGCGATCCTGCTGCAAGCCGCGCGGTGGATCAACGACAGCCGCGACGAAGCGACCGGCGAACGTCTGGACCAGCTGGAAGACCCGTTCCGCCTGTACCGCTGCCACACCATCATGAACTGCACCAACACCTGCCCGAAGGGCCTGAACCCGGCCAAGGCCATTCAGGACATCAAGCACAAGCTCGCCGAGCGGGTGCTGTAAGACTAAGC
>JAEWWF010000175.1 GCA_023396465.1 Pseudomonadota bacterium | reverse complement strand
GGTTGCGGGGGGGGGGGGGGGGGGGGGGGTCCCGGGCGGCCCCGCGGCCGCCCCGCCGGTTACGTGTCTCTGCCCAAGAAGAAAAGGTCCAGTCTCATGGCCACCGCCGATGACCGCCGCTACTGGGATCCCGCCCTGGAAACCCAGAGCCGCGCCGAATGGGATGCCCTCAAGCTCGGCCTGCTGCGCCGCCACCTGCGGCACGCCTACGACAACTCCCCCTACTACCGCGCCAGCTTCGATGCCGCTGGCGTCGGCCCCGACGATGTGCGGTCGTTCGACGATCTGCGCCGCTTCCCGACCATCGACAAGTCGGTCCTGCGGGCCCGGCAGGAGGTCGCGCCGCTGCTCGGCGACCTCGCGGCGGTGCCGGAGCGGGATGTGGTTTATGTTTCGGCGTCGTCGGGATCGACCGGGGTGCCGACGCTGTCGCCCTTCACCCAAGCCGATTTCGACGAGTGGATGGAGTATGAGGCGCGGCAGTTCTGGTCTTCCGGCCTGCGGCCGTATGACCGCTATTGCCACTCGCTGAACTTCAGCCTGTTCATTGGCGGCCCCTGCGTGCTCGGGGCCCAGAAGCTGGGGGCGCTGACGATCCATGCCGGCACCGTGCCGTCGGAGCGTCTGCTCACCATCCTGCGCCAGTTCCAGGCGACCGCCCTGTGGACCACGCCGTCCTATGCCTGGTACCTGGGCGAAACGGCCCAGAAGGAAGGGCTGGACCCCAGGACCGACCTGGCGGTGAAGCGCATCTTCGTTGCCGGCGAGCCCGGCGGCTCCATCCCCGAAACCCGCGCCCGCATCGAGGCCCTGTGGGGCGCCTCGGTGTATGATTACTACGGCCTGTCGGACATTTTCGGCTCCTGCGCCGGCATGTGCGAGGAAAAGGACGGCCTGCACTGGGCCGAGGATCACATCCTGGTCGAAGTCCTCGACCCCGAGACCGGCGAGCCGGTGCCGGAGGGCGAGCGCGGCGAGATGGTGCTGACCACCCTGCGCAAACGGGCCCGCCCGTTGATCCGCTTCCGCACCGGCGACATCGTTTCCTTCACGTCGGAGCCGTGCCGGTGCGGCCGCACGTCCCAGCGGCTGATGGGCGTTCATGGCCGGCTGGACGACATGCTGATCATCCGCGGCGTCAACATCTTCCCGAGCGACGTCGAGGCCCTGGTGCGCAAGGATCACGACCTCAGCGGCGAATACCGCCTGGTGGTCGACCGCAAGGACCATCTCGACAGTCTGACGGTGGAGGTGGAGGCGCGTCACGGCGTCAACCTGCCGCCGGACGCCTTGGCCGCGCGCCTGAAGGGGCAGATCAAGGCGGTGACCGGCGTCGGCGCCACCGTCCGCATCCTGCCCGCCGACACCCTGCCGCGCGCCACCCACAAGGCAAAGCGGGTGGAAGATCGGCGCGGCCAGGTGTGGACCAGCTAGGTGGCCCGGTTAGCGGGCGTTGGTCGGCCAATTGGGACGGAAGAAGAAGCCGGATGCGGCAAGGGCGCCTCTTGTTCGCATCCACCATGATCGCTTCGCGAAACCAGGGCCGGTCCACGTGCATGATTGCTTCCTACCGGCAGTGCAATCCCCACCGGACCGGAATGCAAGCCAGCGTGCCGATCGGGGGGCGACCACCGTCCGCCCCCGATTGGTCACCGGTCTTGGGGGGAGCCATCGGTCCGGTCGATCCGTTTCTTCGGCAACATCCAGGCTTCAGCCGAGGACACGATCATGCGACGCCTCGAAATCCTCGACGGCATGCGAGGCTACTTCCTGGTCTTCATGCTGCTCAACCACCTGAGCTTCACCGGCGGTTATCTGCTGGTGCGGGTCAATCATGCCGAACTGGGCTTCGTGCAGGATGCCCAGGGATTCGTCTTCCTGTCGGGCCTGCTGGTCGGGATGGTTTACGCCCGCCGCATGGACCGCAAGGGCTTCGCCGACGGCACCGCCAAGATGTGGAAGCGGGCTGGCGAATTGTACCTCTACGCCATGGGCTGCATTGCCCTGATCCTCGCCGCCGCGGCGCTGGAGCCCGCCTTGCTGGCCTATTGGCAGCCCTGGCTGGGCGACCTGCGGCCGGAGGATGGCGCCATGGTCGGCGCCGCCGCCTCCCTTGCCTATCAGCCGACCTTCATGGACATCCTGCCGCAGTACATCGTCTACCTGATGGTGGCGCCGCCGCTGGTGTGGCTGTGCCTGCGCGGGCGGTGGGCGGCCGTCGCCATCGGCTCGGCGGTGCTGTGGCTGGCGGTGCAGCTCGGCCTGCACATCCCGGTCGCGGACGGCATCAACAGCCTGATCGGAAGCGCCGGCGAGGGCGTGCGCCTGCGCGCCGCCTTCAATGTGCTGGCTTGGCAGGTGGTGTTCATGGGGGGGCTGGTGCTCGGCGTCATGACCGTCACCAACCAAATCGCCTGGCAGAAGGTGTTCACGCCCGAGCGCACCGCCCTGGTGTGGTTGGCGGTGGCGCTGCTGGTGTTTTTCATGGTGTGGCGGGTCGGCTTCTCGTTCGGCATCTGGCCGCAGGAGGTGGCCGAACGGTTCAAGGGCTACGAAGTGCGCCCCGAGTTCAGCCTGATCTTCCTGGTCAACTTCGTCGCCCTTGGCTGGGCCATGGCGTGGCTGCTGATCGCCGGCCCGCGCAGCCGCAATGCCCGCGTGCGCCGCATGGCGGAGGTGGTGGGCAACGTGTTCCAGCTGCCGTTCCTGCGTCTGATCGGCCGCCACTCGTTGCAGGTCTATGCCTTTCACGTTCCCATCGCCTATGCGGTGATGGCGTTGAACAGCCACTACGGTCCGTTCAACGAGGTGACCAAGACCGCCATCGCCATCACCGGGGTCGCCATGCTGGCCCTGCCGGCCTTGGCGCGGGAAACCGACTGGCGAGCCCTGTTCGCCACCACCCCGGCGACGGCGCGGGCGGACAAGTAAGACGAGCCCCCCGGCCGGCGATCCCCGATCGCTGGCCGGGGGGCGCGTGAAGGCTCACAAACCACTCCCCACCCGGCGCGACCGCGCCGCGCGGCTTATGCCGCGGGAGCCAAGCGGCCGCAGGCCGCGCCCGGCGCGTGAGGGCAAGAAAAAATCAAGCCGCCTCGTGGCGCCGGCCGCCGGTCATGGCGGTGGGGGCTCCGGTGGTGCCGGGGAAGGTGATGGGCAGACCGCGCAGGCTGCGCACCGCCAGGAAGGCGAAGGCTTCCGCTTCCACCGCGTCGCCATCCCAGCCGACCGCCTCCACCGGCTCCACAGTCGCCGGGGCGAGGCGGTGGCGCAGCATGGCCATCAGGGTCGGGTTGCGGCGGCCGCCGCCGCAAACGATCCAGCGGCGCGGCGGTTCCGGCAAATGGGGCAGGGCGCGGGCCACCGCCGCCGCCGTGAAGGCGGTCAGCGTCGCGGCGCCGTCGTCGCGGCCGAGGTGGGAAAGGCCGTCGGCGGAGAAAACGTCGCGGTCCAGCGACTTGGGCGGCGGGGCATCGAAGTAGGGGTGGGCCAGCAGGGTGCCGAGACCGATCTCGTCCACCGTCCCCTGGGCGGCATGGCGTCCCTCGGCATCCATGGGCTGACCGGACCGCTGGTGCATCCAGTCGTCGATCAGCGCATTGCCGGGGCCGGTGTCGAAGGCCAGCAGGCTGCCGTCGGCGCCGATGACCGTCACGTTGGCGACACCGCCGATGTTGAGCACGGCCAGCGGCTTCGGCAGATCGGCCGCCAGGGCGGCATGATAGGCAGGCACCAGCGGTGCCCCCTGGCCGCCGGCGGTGACGTCGGCGACCCGCAGGGAGTCGACCACCGGCAGGCCCAGCTCGCGCGCCAGCAGGGCGCCTTCGCCGATCTGCCAGGTGCGGCGTTCCTGCGGCCGGTGCAGGATGGTGTGGCCGTGGAAGCCGACCACGTCCACCGGCCCGCTGCGGCCGAGCAGGGCGCGCGCCGCCTCGACGTGCAGCAGGGTCAGTTCCCGCTCCACCGCCGCCAGCGGGCCGCCGCCGCCGAGCACGCTGCGCAGGCGGGCACGGAAGGGGGCGGTATAGGGCAGGGTGAGCGACGGGCCGCGCTCAAGGACGCGGTGGCCGTCGGTGACGATGCAGGCGGCGTCGATGCCGTCCATGCTGGTGCCGCTCATCAGGCCGATGGCCCGCAGCGGGCGAGGGGGCGAAAGCAGGTCTGTCACGGGCTCCGCCTGGGTCTTGGGTTGCGTTGTCGGGCGGGGATGATTGTGCTAAACGACCCCTCTTCCCTGCAACGCCAATTCCATAGGCAAGACCAAAAGGCACGATCCATGAGTACCTGCCGTTCCGAGTTCCTGCGGACCGTGGTGGAGCGTGGTTACCTCCACCAGTGTACCGACCTGGAGGCGCTGGACGCCCGGATGATCGCAGGCGTCGTGCCGGCCTATATCGGGTTCGACTGCACGGCGGACAGCCTGCATGTGGGGTCGCTCATCCAGATCATGCTGCTGCGCCGCTTGCAGCAGGCCGGGCATAAGCCGGTGGTGCTGATGGGCGGCGGCACCACCCGCATCGGCGACCCGACCGGCCGCGACGAGGCCCGCCAGCTGCTCACCGATCAGGTGATCGCCGCCAACATGGAGGGCATCCGCAAGGTCTTCGCCAAATACCTGACCTTTGGCGATGGCCCCACCGACGCGGTGATGGTGAACAACGCCGACTGGCTGAATGGCCTTCAGTACATCGACTTCCTGCGCGACTATGGCCGCCATTTCTCCATCAACCGCATGTTGACCTTCGACTCGGTCAAGCTGCGGCTGGAGCGCGAGCACAGCCTGTCGTTCCTGGAATTCAACTACATGATCCTCCAGGCCTATGACTTCCTGGAGTTGAACCGCAAGCTGGGCGTCGGGTTGCAGATGGGCGGCTCCGACCAGTGGGGCAACATCGTCAATGGCGTCGAACTGACCCGCCGCTGCGACAGCAAGGAAGTGTTCGGCCTGACCTCGCCGCTGCTGACCACCGCCTCCGGCGCCAAGATGGGCAAGACCGCTTCCGGCGCCGTGTGGCTGAACGCCGAGCGTCTCAGCCCTTACGACTACTGGCAGTTCTGGCGCAACACCGAGGACGCCGACGTCGGCAAGTTCCTGCGCCTGTTCACCGAACTGCCGCTGGACGAGATCGCCCGCCTGGAGTCCCTGCCGGGGGCGCAGATCAACGACGCCAAGAAGGTGTTGGCCGACGAGGCGACCCGCCTGTGCCACGGCGCCGACGCCGCCGAGGCCGCCCGCCGCACGGCGGAAGAGACCTTCGAGAAGGGCGGCGCCGGCGGCGACCTGCCGACGGTGGAGGTGCCGCGCGCCGAACTGGAGGCCGGCGTGACCCTGGTCGACCTGCTGGTGCGGCTGGAGATGGCGGCCTCGAAAGGCGAAGCCCGCCGCCTCATCAAGCAGGGCGGCGCCCGCGTCAATGATGCCCCGGTGACCGACGAGGCCAACACGGTGACGCTCGCGGCCCTCGACGGCGACCACATCAAGCTGTCGGCCGGCAAGAAGAAGCACGCCCTGGTGAAGCCGGCCTGACCGCCGACAGCCGAAGGCCGGACGTGAAAAAGGGCCGCTCCGCGTGGGGCGGCCCTTTTGGTAGCGTGCGGCTATTTCCGATCGACCTGGATGCGCCGAAATGCCGTTGTCATCGAAAAAGGGGCCGGCGCTCGTCATATGATGCTGCCAGAGGGTTTCGACAGGAGTGACGGGAAGGCGGTGAGACTTCATGAAAGATCGTCACATTTTACAGATTACGCCGTAATAATGCCCGGTCTTGTCCTCGTATGTGTCTCCCGAGGACAGTGCTTCCTCAACGTTTTTTTTGGTCACTTTGTCGAGTCGTACCACAATGTGATTTTCAAGCGTATAGCAGTCTGGGTTTGAGCTTTTCAGATACTTTTTCCACTTTGGGATACCCTTTTGTTTGGCCGAGTGATACTCGGTCATCACGCTTTCCGATGCCTCTTGGGCCTTCTTGGTGCTGTTGCGGAGCGTTCCCATGGTATTCCCCCTCTGTGAGCGGCGCTGGGCGCCAGAGGAAATAATTAGGTATGAATCCTGTCTGGCTTGTCAATGCGGGCGAGCATTGCCGCGTCCTGGCGATGCCGTCTTTACTCCGTCCCTCACTGCACGGGTGCCGGCGCGTCCTGGGGGCGGTGGACGGTTTGGGGGGCGTCGCCCTCGAAGATCTTGCGCAGAATGCCCGGTGCCAGTACCGACAGCGGGTTGACCGAGGCATCCGGGTTGTCGAGGCTGCCGCGCACCGTGTAGGTGGCGGCGAACAGACCGCCGCCGGCATCGCCGCCGGTGATCAGGTCGCCGATGATCGGAATGTTGCCGAGCAGTGAATTGAGCGCATAGACCGGCACGATGGTACCTTGCATGTCGATCAGGTCGTCTTCCAGGTTGATCGCCCCCTCCGCCGTGAAGCCCAGCGACGGGCCGCTGGCGCGGGCGTCGCTCAGGCGCAGCACGTCATCCATGTAGGTGAACGGCACGGTGGCCGACTGGAAGGCGAGGCCAGGGCCGGTGAGGCTTTCAAGGATGCCGGTCAGCGCCGCCACCGACAGAATCCTGGCCAGGGCCGGGGCTTCCACCACCCGGAAGTCGCCGATGCGGGCGACACCGGTGACGATGTCGTTGGCATCCATGGTGCCCTTCACCGAGAGACGGCCGCCCTGGACGTCGCCGAACACGTTCAGCGCCCGCAGCACCGTGCCGGCATTGCCGCTGTCGAGGGTGAAGGCGCGGTTGGGGGAGCCCGGTTCCAGCGGCCGGAACTCGAAGGCCACGGGCTCCATGCCCTCCGCCAGTCCGCGGATGTCCATGAAGGTCCAGCCGTCGCGGTCGCGGATCATATGGGCGACCACCGTTTCCAGGGTGCTGTCCTCGGTCACCCACACCACGTCGAATTGGGCCCGCAGCGACAGCGGTGGCAGGGTGGTTTCGTCCTCCTCCGCCTCCTCCGGCAAGGCCGGGGAGTCGGCGGCACCCATGGGGCGGTCGTCCAGGAACGGCACGGCATCGAGGGCATCGCCGACCACATTGACATCCAGACCGCCATCCGCCCGCAGGGACAAGCCGCCGCGCAGGCGTGTTTCGCCCACCCGCACGTCGGTGAACTCCACATGGTCGAGTTGGCCGCTTTCGGTCATGTCGACGCGCCCGGTCATCGCCAGCCGGCTGCCGGCGGTGACGGTGAAATGGTTGATGGCGCGCAGGGTGCCGGCCTTGTCGAGCAGCCCGGCGATGGTGGCCTGTCCCGGCTCGCCGGCCCGCTTGTGCCAGCCGAAGCCGGGCAGGGTCATGGCGGCGGCGGCCAGATCGATGGTGGCGCCGAGAGTCTGGGTGCCGTCGGGCAGGCCGGTCAGGATCACAGAGGCCTGGGTCGGACCACGGGTGAAGGGGGCGGTGAAAGGAATGATGTCGAGGCCGAACCGCACCCGCGCCGCGTCATCCAGGATGGCCGAGGCGGTATAGCGGGAGGTGAACGCGCCTTTGCCGGTGAAGTCTTCCTCCCACGCCACCACCGCCGGCACCTCGCCGATGGCCGCGGTGCCGTTCACATTCAACCCCTTGGTGTCGACCCGCAGGGTCAGGTCGCCATCGGTGAGGTCCTGCTCGAACGCCACCGTCGGCAGGGCGACGCTGGCAAGGCGGCTGTTGGCCTCCACCGTCATGTCGTCGAAGGTCAGGTCGGCCAGCAGCGGAAAGGCAAGGTGCAGGTCGGTGACCTGGCGGCCCTTCACCCCCTTCAGGGGCAGGCCGTAGCGCGAGACATAGCCGAGCGGCGGACTGTCCACCAACCGCAGGGCATCCACCAACGGCCCCTGCACGCCGACGCGGATGTCGGCGGTGGGGTCGTCGCCGTGCAGCTTGTCGAACACCAGTTCGCCGCCGGTGACGCTCAAGTCGAACACCCGGCCGCCGCTCAGCACCAGGCGCACCGCCTCCTGCTCGAAGATCAGTTCGGCGGCGGCATCGGCCACCGTCGGCATGGGCGGCAGGTAGTCGACCGTCACCCCCTGCACCTGGGCGCGACCGTCGAGGGCCGTCAGCGCCAGGGTGTCGGCATCGGCGCCGGCCAGGGCCACATGCAGGCCGAGGCCGGAGACATCGCCGTCGGACAGGTGCTCTATGATCCATTCGCGCGCATTGGGCGCCACCGCCGCCGGCCACAGTTCCGCCAGCCGGTCGGTCGCCACCCGGTCGAGGCTCACGTCGGCGGTCGCTTCCATCTCCTCCGCCCCCTGCACGGCGGCGGCGCGCAGGCCGATCACCGTTGGCGGCGCCCCGGCGACGGTGATCGCCAGGTCGTCGACCACCACATGGCGCAAGTCGTCGGAGGCCGACAGCCGCAGGCGGATGCCGTCCAGGGCATAGGCGTGGTGCACCGGAT
>JAEWWF010000094.1 GCA_023396465.1 Pseudomonadota bacterium | reverse complement strand
AGGCGCTGGCGGCGCTGGCGACGGCGCAGGCGCTGTTCCCGCGCACCTCCATCGACCTTATTTACGCCCGCCCCGGACAGGCGCCGGAGGACTGGCGGCAGGAACTGCGGCGGGCGCTCGACATCCTGGCCGGCCACGGCCACCTGTCGCTCTACCAGCTGACCGTCGAGCAGGGGACGAAGTTCTATCTCGACTGGCACCGCGGCGACTGGCGCCTGCCGGAGGAAGACGATGCCGTCGCCCTGTGGCAGGTGACGCGGGAGGAAACCGCCCGTGCCGGCCTGCCGGCCTATGAAGTCTCCAACCACGCCCGGCCGGGGCAGGAATGCCGGCATAACCTCGTCTACTGGCGCGGCGGCGATTACGTCGGCGTCGGGCCGGGCGCCCACGGCCGCCTCACGCTGGCCGGCACGCCGCACGCCACCCGCCAGCACCGGGCGCCGGAGATGTGGCTGGCGCGGGTGGAGCGCGACGGCCATGCCAGCACCGACCGCGCGCCGCTCGACCCCGACCAGCGGGCGGAGGAACTGCTGCTCATGGGCCTGCGGCTGACCGAGGGCATCGACAAGGCCCGCTTCGCCCGTCTGGCCGGCCGGCCGCTGGCGGACTGCATCGACGCGCGCGCCCTGGCGGCGCTGGAGGAGGAAGGGCTGGTCATCGACACACCGGCCGCCCTGCGCGCCACCGAGGCCGGCATGCTGGTGCTGAACGGCGTCATTGCCGCCCTGGTGCCGGCCTGAGGGAACACGCGGCGGCCGCTGGACGTTTCCAGGGTATCGGAAGCAGACGGGAGGGGTCCATGCGCGCCCTGTATGACAGTCGCGGCACCTGTGTCGGCTACCTCGGTCCGCGCGGCCGCATCGTCACCCGCAGCGGCTGGGTGAAGGCGATCATCGGCCGCAGCGGTGCCATCCACGACCCGCGCGGCCGCCACCTCGGCTGGTGGCGCGACGGCTATGTGCGCGGCCGCGACGGCGGCGTCGTCGCTTTCCGCCGCGGCAGCCGGTTGCGGGTGACGCCGCCCATGGTGGGGCCGGCGCCGCTCGGCCCGACCGACGTGCTGCTGACGCCGGTGTCACCCATCCGCGACCAGCCGCCGCTGATGCCGGCCGGCACCTTCGCCTGGAGCCGCCAGCGCCTATAGGTCTGGTGCCGTCACCAGCGCCTATAGGTCTGGCGCTGTGGCCAGCGGCTATAGGTTTGGCGCTGTCGTCAGCGCGGTGCGCGCCTCGGCCATGACGCGGGCGACGATCTCCGCCGCTGGTTCCTCGCGCGCCAGCGCCGCCGCCTGACCGGCCCACACGCTGGTCAGGTCGGCGTCGAGGGTGCGGGCCGCGTGGCTGCGCAGCGGCCGGGTGAGGCCGTTGGGCAGCGGGAAGGGCGGAATGGGGGCGGCGGCGAATCGCTCCGTCACCCGGTTGCGCAGGCCGCGCGCCATGCGGCCGGAGAAGGCACGGGTGAGGGTGGTCGTCTCGGCATCGCCCGCCGCCAGCGCCGCCTTGGCACCGGCATTGAGCGGACACTCGGCCGCCCGCAGGAAGGCGGTGCCGAGCGCCGCCGCTTGCGCCCCCAGCAGCAATGCCGCCGCCAGTCCGCGACCGTCGGTGATGGCGCCGGCGGCGATGATCGGGATGGCAACGGCATCCACTACCTGCGGCACCAGCGCCAGGGTGCCGACCAGGCCGCCCTCCCGCCGGTCGCCGGTGAAGCCGCCGCGATGGCCGCCGGCTTCGTAGCCTTGCGCCATGACGGCATCGAACCCGGCCGCCTCCACCGCCCGCGCCTCCGCCGGGGTGGTGGCGGTGCCGATGGTGAACAGGCCGGCCGCCTTCAGGCGGTCGATGGCCGGCTGCGGCGGCAGGCCGAAGGTGATGGAGAACACCGGCGCGCCGCCCTCGATCAGCGCTGCCAGTTGCTCGTCGAAGCGCGGGCCGGCGGCGACCTCGGCGGGCGGCGGCGGCAGTCCGGCCTCGGCGTGCAGGGCGGCGAGGCGGGCGCGGTACTCGGCTTCCGCCGCCGGATCGGCGGGCTCGGCCGGCAGCGGGGCGAACAGGTTGACGGCGAAGGGGCGGTCGGTGCGGTCGCGGATTTCCTGGCAGGCGGCGGCGATGGCCTCCGGCGTCAGGTAGGCGGCACCGAGCGAACCGAGCCCACCGGCCGCCGATACCGCCGCCACCAGACCGGCGGAGGCGGTTTCGCCGGCCATGGGCGCCAGCACCAGGGGATGATCGAGGCCAAGGCGGCGGGCGAGCGGCGTGGGCATGGGAGCCTCCGTTGCGGTCAGGCTGCCATTGCACCAGCCCGACCGCCTGTGCCTCAACTGCTATTTCGCGATGACCACCATCGCCGCGTCATCCAAGCTGCCTTGATCGGGCCCGATCAAGGCAGCGTCCTTGCATGTCTTGATCTGCGTCGGCGGCAAGCTGCGCGAGGCACACCTTCTCCGCACCGCGCCGCCTGTCACGCCACCAGCGGCAGGATGCCGCCGTCACGCCTCCGCTGGCAGGGTGACGAACAGGTCTTGCGGCCGGGCGGCCAGAACGGTGGCCGCCAGCCCTTCCTTCAACTCCGTCCAGCGGGCGCGCTCCTGTGCCGTCATGTCCGGGGTCTTGCTGCGGCGGCCGAGGGTGATGAACTCCGGCCCGATGGCGCCATCGACCAGGGCGAGGCGGCAGCGGCGGCCGGCGATCTCCACCTCGAAATACATGCGGCCGGTGACGCCTTCCGGGCCGGGCACGTTGGCGGCGGCATCGACGCGGTAGGCGCCGCGGGTCACCGCGCGGGTCACCAGTTCCACCGCGTCGCGTAGGCCGGGGCCAGGGAAGGCGGTGAAGAAGGTGATGTCGGCGCGGTCGGGCGGCGCGTCCGGCGACAGCAGGGCGAAGGCGTGCTGCAACAGGCGGAAGCCGAGCGCCACGCCGCCGATGCTGGTGCGGCCGTGATAGGCGACGCAGGCCGAAAACGGGATGTGCAGCACGGTGTCGTTGTCGATGACGGCGATGGTGTCGGCGGCGGCTTGGTCGCTCATGGGGCGATCTCCTGGCTGGCGAACAGGGCGTCATCGGTGGCCGCCAGCAGGCGGGCGATGAGCTGGTGCTTGAAGGCGATGTAGGCCTGCTGCTCGGCGGCGGTGCCGGCACCGTCCTGGAAGCGGGTCACCATGTCGATGAACGGCGCCTCGAAGAACCCCGGACGCGGCCAGTAGGCGCGGGCGCGGTCGTCGATGGCGATCTCGAAATAGAACCGGCCAGCCGGGGCCGGCGGCGCCACCGCCGGGCCGAGGCTGGTGTCCACCACCAGCCGGCCGCCGCTGCGGGCGCGGGCGATCATCTCGATGCAGTCG
>JAEWWF010000015.1 GCA_023396465.1 Pseudomonadota bacterium | reverse complement strand
CTTGCGCCAGCAAGACCTGTTCTCCGACCGCTTCCTCATCCGCCGCCCCATCCTTCAGGCGCTGGAGCCCGACGTCGCCGGTCCGCCGGTGCTGCTCATCGACGAGTTGGACCGCACCGACGAACCCTTCGAGGCCTATCTGCTGGAGGTGCTGTCGGACTTCCAGGTCACCATCCCGGAAATCGGCACCATCCGCGCCGAGCGGCCGCCCATCGTCATCCTGACCAGCAACCGCACCCGCGAAATCCACGACGCCCTGAAGCGCCGCTGCTTCTATCACTGGGTCGACTATCCTGACTTCGAGCGTGAACTGGCCATCCTGTCGGCCCGGCTGCCGCAGGTGCCGGAAGACCTCAGCCGGCAGGTGGTGGCCTTCGTGCAACGCTTGCGCCAGCAAGACCTGTTCAAGGCGCCGGGGGTGGCGGAAAGCCTCGATTGGGCGACCACCCTGGTGGAACTGGACCAGATCGAGCTGACCCAGGCCGGCATCGACGGCACCCTCGGTGTGCTGCTCAAGTACCAGGACGACATCGCCCGCATCCAGGGTGACGAGTCCGCCCGCCTGCTCATGCAGGTGAAGGCCGACCTGTCCGCCCGCGCCGCCGGGGAGTGACCGGCCATGACCGGCGCGCTGGCCGCCAACGTGGTGGCATTCACCCGCACCCTGCGCGCCGCCGGCCTGCCAGTCGGGCCGCAGAAGGCGCTGCGGGCGCTGGAGGCGGTGGCCGCCGTCGGCCTGGAGCGGCGCGAGGATGTCTACTGGGCGCTGCACGCCACCCTCACCGACCGCCACGACCAGCATGAGCTGTTCGACCAGGCCTTCCACCTGTTCTGGCGCAACCCCGACCTGCTGAAGAAGGCCATGGGCCTGCTGCTGCCGGCCATGCGGGCCGACCTCGGCAAGGACGGGACGGAGCTGTCGCGCCGCCTGCAGGATACCCACGCCAAGCCGCCGCCGCCCGACCTCGACGCCCGCGAGGAGAAGAAGCAGGAAATCCGCATCGACGGCCGGCTGGTGTTCTCCGCCGAGGAAATCCTGCGCAGCAAGGATTTCGAGCAGATGACGGCGGCCGAACTGGCGGAGGCGAAGCGGATCATCGCCGGCATGCGGCTCAGCCGCCTCGCCCTGCCCACCCGCCGCTTCCGCCCCGCCGCCCGCGGCCCGCGCATCGACCTGCGGCGGACGCTGCGCGACACCGCCCGCGCCGGCGGCGGCGACGTCATCGAGCTGGCCCGCGCCACCCGCCGCGAACGCCCGCCGCCCCTGGTGGTGCTGTGCGACATCTCCGGCAGCATGGGACAGTACGCGCGGCTGCTGCTGCGCTTCCTGCACGCCCTGACCAACGACCGCGACCGCGTCCACGTCTTCCTGTTCGGCACCCGGCTGACCAACGTCACCCGGTCGCTGAAGCGGCGCGACATCGACGCGGCGGTGGAACGGGTGAGCCGCGAGGTGCCCGACTGGGACGGCGGCACCCGCATCGGCCAGTGCCTGGACACCTTCAACCGCCGCTGGGGCCGGCGGGTACTCGGTCAGGGGGCGATGGTGCTGCTGATCACCGACGGGCTCGACCGCGACGCCGGCGCCGGGCTGGAGGACCAGATGGGCCGCCTGCGCCGCAGCTGCCGCCGCCTCATCTGGCTCAACCCGCTGCTGCGGTGGGACGGCTACGAGCCGCGCGCCAAGGGGGCGGCGGCCATGGCATCGTTCGTACACGAACACCGTCCGGTGCATAACCTGAACAGCCTGAGTGCCCTGGCCGAGGCGCTGGGCGACAGCGGAGGACCCCGGCGATGAAGCGCGCCCTGCTCGACGCCCTGCTGGCCGCCAAGGCCCTGCGCGTGCCGGCGGCGGTGGTGACCGACACCGCCAGCGGCGCCCAGGCGCTGGTAGAGCCGGAGGGCGAAAGCGGCGACCTCGCGCTGACGGGGGCCGAGCGGCAGGCCGTGCTCGCCCGACTGCACGACGACACCGGCGGCATGCTCGATGCGGCCGAGGACGTGCGGCCGCTGTTCGTCGACGTCCACGCGCCGCCGCCGCGGCTGGTGATCGTCGGCGCCGTCCACATCGCCCAGAGCCTGATCCCCATGGCGGTGATGACCGGCTACGACGTGGTGGTGGTGGACCCGCGCGAGGCCTTCGCCACGCCGGAACGCTTCGTCGGCGTCACCCTCACCCACGACTGGCCGGACGAGGCGCTGGAGGCGCTGCGGCCCGATGCCCGCACCGCCATCGTCACCCTCACCCACGATCCCAAGCTGGACGACCCCGCCCTGCGCATCGCCCTGCGCTCGCCCGCCTTCTACGTCGGCGCCCTCGGCAGCCGCAAGACCCATGCGAAACGGGTGGAGCGGCTGGAGGCGGCGGGGCTGTCGGCGGGGGAGATCGGCCGCCTGCATGCGCCGGTCGGGCTCGCCATCGGGGCACGGTCGCCGGCGGAAATCGCCGTCTCCATCCTGGCGCAGATCACCGCCGTGCGGCGCGGGGCGCAGCCATGAGGTTCGGCGACATGCCGGTGGCCGAGGCGGCCGGCTGCGTGCTCGCCCACTCGCTGCTGGTCCGTGGCCGCAAGTGGCCCAAGGGCCGGGTGCTGACCGCCGACGACGTGGCCGCCCTGCGGGCCGAGGGGCTGGCGACGGTGATCGCCGCCCGGTTGGAGGCCGACGATGTGGGCGAGGATGCCGCCGCCACCCGCATCGCCGCCGCCATCGCCGGGCCGGGGGTGGAGGCGCGCGCCGCCGCCACCGGCCGGGTCAACCTGCACG
>JAEWWF010000068.1 GCA_023396465.1 Pseudomonadota bacterium | reverse complement strand
TGAACAGCACCGTCGGGTCCAGCGGCGGCCGGCCGTTGTCGGCACAGTAGAGGTGCGCAACCCGGTCGTGGATGAAACCGAAGTCGATCGCCCCGTCGATCTTGCGCAGAAGATGGTCCGCCGGAACCAGCAACTCCAGCGTCACCATCTCCAATTCCGTCTGCTGCGGGGTAGGCTTCTTGAGCATGCCCCCATTGAATCAAAGCCCCCGCAATCATGCGAGGGCTTTGTCAGCAATCTGGGGCGGCCATGGCCGCCCCCGTCCTCACCGCCGCGACGGACGATTGCCCGGATCTCATGTTACTTCTTCAGGCCATGGGAGTCGATGGCGGCGACGGCTTCCAGCCCTTCGATGGTGCGGATGGTGGGGTTCATGCTCTGGGCGTCGAGCACCACGATCCGCCCTTCCTTCACCGCCGTCATCTCGCGGGTGACCGGGTCGGACTTCAGGAAGTCCATCTTCTTTTCCCAGTCGTCGCCCGCGAAGCGGCGGCGCTGCATCTTGGCGATGGCGATGATGTCGGGATCGGCCTTGGCGATGGTTTCCCAGCCGACCATGGGCCATTCCTCGTCGGTTTCGACGACATTGCGCAGGCCGAGGCTCTTCATGATGTAGCCCGGGGCGCCCTTCTGGCCGGCGACGTAGGGATCGACGTTCATCTCGGCGCTGGAGAACCAGAACAGGCCGGACAGGGCCTTGCCGTCGGCGGAACCGGCCTTGGCGCGGGCCACCGCTTCGCGGTCCTTCAGGCTGGCGATCAGGGCCTCGCCCTTGTCCTGAACGTCGAAAATCTGCGCCAGTTCCTGGATTTCCCGATAGATCAGGTCCATGGAGAACTGGTCGCTGCGCACGCCGTCGACGGTGTCCTCGTTGATCTTGCCGACGCAATCGGCCGGGGCGGTGTAGAGCGGGATGCCCAGTTCGGCGAACTGTTCCGGCCCGGCGACCACGCCGTTGGGGCCGATCAGCCATTGGAACTGCACCGCCACCAGATCGGGCTTCTTTGCGACGATGCTCTCGAAGCTCGGTTCGTTGTCCGACAGGCGCGGGATCTTGGCGTTGACATCCTCGTATCCGGCGGCGACCGGGCCGAGCCACACCGAGGTGGCGGCCATGCGGTCGGCCAGTCCAAGCATGTAAAGGATTTCCGTGCTGCTCTGACCGACGGAGACGGCCCGCTCGGGCGCCCGCTCGAAGGTCAGGGTGTTGCCGCAGCTTTCGATGGTCAACGGATAGGTGGTCGATGCAGCCTGCGCCGGCAGCGTCAGCGCCCCGAAGGTCAGCGCGGCAAGGGCGAGGGAAACCGGGGACTTCATTCTTGGACTTCTCCTGGCAGGGACACCCCACGGGAAGCAGCGGTCGCGCTGGTGGCGGGAGGTGGCCTTTGCCGCCCCTGCGTTTCCCGTGATGGAGCGGACCCTAGCGGCAGCTTTGCTATTCCGTCAAGAGAATGAAAATCACTCTCATAAACACCTCTCGCGGGTCAGGGTTGCAATAAACTCCTCCCTTGGATGTATGTCCTTACTCCTGGTGCGTCACGGCGATGCCTTGGAAGCCCTGCGCACAGGAAGCCGATCGGCGAAGGCGACCACCGCCGAGGCCGCCACCACCAGCGCCGCGCCTGCCAGTCCGATGGGCGCCGGCAGCAGGCCGAAGATCAGGGCGTCGAAGGCGAGGGCCCACAGCATCGCCGTGTACTCGAACGGGGCGAGCGCCGAGGCCGGTGCCCGCGCCAGCGCCTCGGTCATGCAGATATGGGCGAGGCCGCCGGCCAGGCCGGCGCCGATCAGCCACAGAAGGGCTTCGCCGCTGGGGAACGTCCATCCAAAGGGAAGGGTGAGCAGGCCGCCGATGGTGCAGACGACGGCGAAATAGAACGCGATGGTGCTGGCGGGTTCGGTCGCCGTCAGGGTCTTGATCTGGACTTTGGCGAGGGCGGTGACCACCGCCATGGCCACGCCGGCGGCGACGCCGATCAGCGTGCCGGCCTCCAGGGCCGGGGCGCTGAAGGCGGGGTGCAGCATGAGGCCGACGCCAGCGAAACCGCCGACGGCGGCGCCGACAACCACCGCGCCGGGACGCTCCTTCAGCAACGCCACCGCCACCGGAATGGTCAGCAGCGGGGCGAGGAAGCCCAGCGCCGTCGCCAGGGCCAGCGGCAGATGCGCCAGCGACAGGAATGACAGGAACATGGCGGCGCAACCGTAGAGGCTGCGCTTCAGATGGCCCAGCGGACGCTTGGTGTGGAGGGCGGCCGGAAACTCCCGCCGCCACAGCATGTAAAGAACGATGGGCAGCAGGGCCAGGGCGCTGCGCCAGAACACGATCTGCCCCACCGGCGCGTCCAAGGACGCCAAACGGACGAACAGGCTCATCACGGCAAACAGCCCCGTGGCCGCCAGCCGCAACCCGATACCGCTTCCAGTGCCGGACACGATGGTCTTCCTCCAAGGATCGAGACCCGCGTCGGTAGGCAAGCGGCGCCCGCCTGTCAAGCGCCACCCGACGGTGCGGTGTTCGGGCCGCCGGGTGCGAGGGGCGGCGGCTCGGCGGTTGCGCCAGGGGCGTCGACGGGTGTAGCGTGAACCCAGCAAGGTCAGGAGACGCCCCATGGATGCCATCGTCAACACCGCCGCCGCGCTCGGCCGCATGCAGGCGGGCAACGTCCAGCAGCAGTTGGGCACGCTGATGGTGAAGTCGGCCATGGACTCGGCGGCGGCGGAAGCAGGGGCGGTGGCCCAGGCGGTCGCCGACGCGCGCGCCATGATGGATGCCATGCAGGGGCGTGGCACCCAACTGAACCTGAGCGCCTGAACCGGCGCACTCACCCGGGCCGCGCGCCCTGACCCTGGAGGGCAAGATGGAGACCGGCCGAGTCGGATCCCGTGGCTCTTCCGCTTCGGTGGGAGGAACCCGCGACCGCCGCCGTTCCTCCGGCGCCGTGGTCGGCTTCGATGACGACGATCGCGGTCGCGGCGATGGCGACCGCCGCCATCGCGATCTCATCCGCATCGACGGTGTGGTGTTCGACCGCAACGCGCCGCGTGGCACCTATCTCAATATTCTGATTTGAAATACCCGTCCTGAACCGGGCGTCCTGATGCGCCTATTCGGCGCAGGGATGACGGTTGTCGCCCGGCTGGCAGACCGTCAGTGCCCGCAGGATGGCGATGGCTTCCTGCTTCTCCGCCTCGGGCAGGGCGGGAGGATTGGGGGCGAAGGGGGCGGTGTTCCACACCCGCTGGACCATATAGAGGTTGTCGTTGCCCTGAAGGGAGCGGAAGTAGGCGATCTCGCCAAGGCCGCTCTGGCTGTTGCGGGCGCAGGCGGTGACCCAGAAGGCGGACGGGTAGTTGTTTGACAGCCCCGTTTGCAGAGTCCCGGCCGAGGCATCGGCGCAGGCGGCACGCAAGGCGCTGAGGGTGCGTTCGCGCAAGGCCTCGGCCGGCAGCGCCGTCATCTCGCGATAGACTTGCAGGATCACCATGTCGGTCCAGCCTTGCAGCGACTGGCCCTGCGGCACAAAGGTGATCATGTCGACGCCCTGCTGGCGGCTGCGGTCGACTTCCTGCCAGCGCTGCGGAACGGCGAAGCCATAGGTTTCCGGCTGCCGCGTCGCTTCCTGGGCGGTTGCCGCTGCCGCCGTCACTCCGGCCAGCGCCACCGTTGCCGCCGCCATCCACCGTCGCATGGTCGTCTCCTCCGTCAGGTGCGTCACTGTCGACGGAAACGTCTGCCGCCGCAAGGGGGCAGCGGACGGCGCCGGCCAAGGCGGTGATGCCGGTTGCCGCCGGAGGCGGGAGCAAGTATCTCTGTCTCACCGTCATTCGCCACCCGAGACCGGGAGCCGCCATGTCCGTCACCGTTTCCCCCGCCCTCCGCCGCCTTGCCTGCGCCGCCGGCGCCGTCCTGATGCTGGCGGGCTGCTCCGGCCTGTCGCTGGAGAAGGAGGTGCCGCCGCCGTGCCCGACGGTTCGGCTCGACCGCATGACGTCGCAGGCGGTGACCTTCCAGGGCGAGGGACGTGACATCACCGACATGCGGCACAAGGTCGAGGTGGCCGGATATCTGGGCGAATGCGAGTACCGCGACGATGCAATGGTGCTGACCCTCACCCCCGGCTTCACGGTGGAGAAGGGGCCGGCGGCCGGCAATGGTCTGGTGGAGGGGACGTTCGAGTACTTCGTCGCCATCCCGCAGTACTACCCGAGTCCCGCCGCCAAGGAAGTGTTCGGCCTCGGCTTCCAGTTCCCCGATCCGGTGACACCGCGCATCCGCATCACCGACGAGCCGCTGACCCTAACCCTGCCGCGCAAGCCGGGGGAGAGCCTGGAGACGGTGGACATCTACCTCGGCCTGCAACTGACCGCCGATCAGTTGCGCTACAACCGCGAAACCGGCGTCCGCTGAGGACGCCGGCCACGGTTGGCCCATGCGACGGCGCTTCCTGATCCTCGTCGTCCTGGCTCTGTTCGCCGCCGCCGGTGCCGGGCTTGTGCTGGGGCATGGTGCCGGAGTGCGGGACATGCTGCTGTCCGCCCAGCACGGCGTCGACGGCTGGGTGGAGCTTAACCCGGTCTCCGGGGCCGCCGCCTTCCTGGTGGTCGCCAGTCTCGGCAAGGTCACGCCGTTTCCTGGCGGCATCTTCATCATGTTGGCTGGGGGCTACCTGTTCGGCGCCATCCTGGGTCCGATCCTGGCGGCGGTGGGGGCGGCCCTGGCGGCGCTGGGGGTCGGTTACTTCGGGCGCCTGCTGCTGTTCGACACCCTGGACCGCCGCTTTGGGCGTCGCCTCGCCCCCCTGGAGCGGGCGGTGGTGGAGGACGGTTTCAACTGGATCTTGGCCGCGCGCCTGCTGCCGGTGGTGCCGGCGTGGCTGGTGAACCTGGTGCCGGTGGTGTTCCCGATCCATCTGGGGCGGGTGTTCTCCGCCACCGTCCTCGGTTTGCTGCCCATCAGCTTCGTGCTGGGCGGCATCGGCGCCAGCCTGTCCACGCTGGCGGCGGCCGAAGCGGTGCCGTCCGACATCCTGGTTTCCGCCGACGTGGTGATGCCGCTGGTCGGGCTGGCGGCGGTGGTGCTGGCGCCGGTGCTGCTCAAGACGCTGCGCCGTCGTCACCGGCGACGGAATGCTGGCGACGACGACGGTTAGAGGCCACGGTCACGCTTCGTCACCCGCCGCAGGCTCAGCCATAGCGACAGCGCCACCCATCCCACCAGCACCGCCAGCGAGGTCAAGTAGCCGCCGTCGGCCAGCAGGGTGCCGGGGGCGGTGTAGAAGGGACCGCGCAGCACCGTCACCGCGTGGGTGACGGGGTTGACCGTCATCACCCAATGCAGCCAGTCGGGCACGTTTTGCATGGGGAACAGGGCACCGGACAGCAGCCACAGCGGGAACAGGAACACCATCATGATGGCGTGAAAGCCCGAGGTCGACTTCATGGTCCAGGCGATGGAGAAGCCGAGGCCGGTGAAGCCAAGGGCGGCCAGCGTCAGCGCCAGCACGATCATCAGCGTGCCGCCGACGCTTGGCAGCATGCCCATGAACGGCGCCGCCACCAGCAGGATCAGGGCCTGGAACAGCGCGATCAGCGTGCCGCCGCCGACCTTGCCAAGCACGATGGCCAGGCGCGGGATGGGCGCCACCACCACCCCTTGCAGAAAGCCCTGGTCGCGGTCCTCGATGACGGTGATGGTGGAGAAGATGCCGGCGAACAGCACCAGCATCATCAGCACGCCCGGATAGAAGTATTCCGTGTAGGTCATGCCCTCCAGCCCCGGCGGCTGGAACGACGGGGTCAGCCCGGCGCCGAGGAAAGCCCAGAACAGCAGCGGCTGGCCGATGGAGCCGATGACCCGCTGCGGCTGGCGGATGAAACGGACGAACTCGCGGCGGGCGAGGGCGGCGGCGAAGCGGATCATGCGGAGGCCCCTTCCTCCACCGAGGCGGCGACGGCGGCCGCCGTTTCGGCGGGGGTCTTGCCGGTGATGTGGATGAAGACGTCTTCCAGGGTCGGCTGTTTGACGGCGATGGACAGGATATCGGCCCGATGGGCGGTCAGCGCCTGCTCGACGATGCGCGGCACCTGGGCCGGCGGCAGGTCTTCCACCCGCAACTCGTCGCCGTAGTGGCCGACCGGCAGGCCGAGGGTGCCGGCCAGCTTCGGCGCCAGGGCATTGGCGTCGCGGGCCTGGATGACCAGTACCTCCTGGCCGATGCGGGCGCGCAGGGCGGCCGGGGTGTCGTGGGCCAGCAGGTGGCCGTCGCGCATGATGGCGACGCTGTCGGCGTCCTCCGCCTCGGAAAAGACGTGGCTGGTCATCAGCACGGTCATGCCGCGCGTTTTTTGCACCTGCTTCAACACGTTCAGGAAGCTGCGGCGGCTGGCGGGGTCGAGGCCGGTGGTCGGCTCGTCCAGCAGCAGCACCTGTGGCCGGGTCAGCAGGCACTTGGCCAGTTCCACCTGCCGGGCGAGACCGCCGGACAGGGTTTCCACCCGGTCGCCCAGGCGGGACTTCAGGTCGGACCAGCCGAGCGCCTCGTCCAGCCGCGCCGTCAGGTCGGCGCCGCGAATGCCGTAGAGGGCGGCGTGCAGCTCCAGGTTCTCGCGCACCGACAGGTGCTTGTCCACCGCCGGGCTCTGGAACACCACGCCGAGCACCCGCCGCACCGCCTCGGCCGCCGTCGCCACGTCATGGCCGGCGATGGCGACACGGCCGGCGCTTGGGCTCGCCAGGCCGCACAGGATGCGGAACAGGGTCGACTTGCCGCTGCCATTGGGGCCGGACAGGATGCAGAAGCTGCCCGCCGGCACGGTCAGCGACAGGTCGTGAATGGCGGTGCGCGCCGGCTGGCGGCGGCCACCCGGATAGACGTGCTTGAGATGCTCGATGACGATCATGCGCTGCCTTGTCCGGCGCCGGAGGAGTAACGGCCGAAGATCGGGGAGGCATCTATTCCACAACCGTTCCGGCACGGCAAGACGCGACTGCGCAAAAATGCGCATAAGTCGCATTATCAAACTAGGCAAAAGGGCGCCCGCCACCGATGCCGTTGTGTGGCGGGCGGAATGACGCTAGGGTCCGGCCTATGGACAAGCGCCTCATCTATAAGCTGTGCCGCATGGACGACTGGCAGGCTGCGGTCGCCCAAGGCACCTATACCGGCTCGGAGCACGACACGCGCGACGGGTTCATCCACTGTTCCGCCGCCGATCAGGTGGCCGACAGCGCCGCCCGCTATTTCCCTGGCGAGGACGTGGTGCTGCTGACCGTCGATTCGGCGCAACTGGGCGACGCGGTGAAGTGGGAGGAGGCCAAGCGCGGCATCTTCCCTCACATCCATGGCCCGCTGCCGATCACCGCCGTCACCGGCGTCGAGTTCGTGCGCTGGACCGCCGACGGTCACGACGTGCCTTTTCTGCCCGGCGCCTGATGCCCCATCCCATGCCCGATCCGATTGCCGCCTATGCTGGCCTGCGCGACCTCGTCGACCGCTACGATGCCTTCATCCTCGATCTGTGGGGGGTGATCCACGACGGCCAGACCCCCTATCCCGACGCCGTCGCCACCCTGGCGGCCCTGCGCGCGGCGGGGCGGCCGACGATCATGCTGTCCAACGCTCCCCGCCGCTCGGTGGTGGTGGAGGAGGCGATGACCGCCATGGGCATCGACCGGGGCCTCTACGACCAGGTGCTGACCTCCGGCGAGGCGGTGCGCATGGAGCTGGAAAGCCGCCGCGACCCGTTCTATGCCGGCCTGGGGGAACGGGTGTGGTTCCTCGGCCGCGCCGGTGACGAGAGCGTGCTGGAGGGTCTGCCCGGCTATCGCATGGTCGACGACATGGCGGCCGCCGACTGGGTGCTCGACACCGGGCCGCGCAGCTTCGAGCAGACGTTGGACGACCTGGAGCCGGAACTGCGCGCCCTGGCGGCGCGGCGCCTGCCGCTGGTCTGCGCCAACCCCGACCGGGTGGTGATCCGCGCCGGCAAGCGCATCATCTGCGCCGGCGCCATGGCCGACCGCTACACCGAGCTGGGCGGCGGCCCGGTCAACTGGCGCGGCAAGCCCGACCGGGCTGTCTACGACCTCTGCCTGGAGCGCCTGGGCGGGCCCGACCGGGGCCGCGTCGCCACCATCGGCGACAGCTTCCACACCGACATCGCCGGTGGCCGGGCGGCGGGGATCGACCCCATCCTGTGCACCGCCGGCATCCATGGCGACGACCTCGGCGTCGGCTATGGCGAGCAGGCCGAGCCGGCGGCGGTGGCGGCCCTGGCCGAGCGCGAGGGCGTGCGGCCGGCCGGCTATATCCCCGCCTTCCGCTGGTAGGCGCGGGCGGCGGAGAGTGGCCCTTCCCGGCCACGGCGACCGGCGCTAAGCCTGCCGCCTGATTTTCTCATCCCGGAGACGGACCCATGGTGGTGTCGGCAACGGCGGCGCTCGGGGCCGCCTTCTGCTGGGCGCTCGGCGGCATGATCGCCGTGGAGCCGGCCCGTGCCCTGGGGGCGCTGGCCTTCGGCCGGCTGCGCATGGCGTTGGTGTTCGTCATGGTGGCGGTGCTGGCGACGCTGACCGGCGGCTGGGCCACCCTGGCGGAAGCCTGGACGCTGCCGCTGGTGATTTCCGGCCTTATCGGCATCATGGCCGGCGATACCGCCCTGTTTGCCTGTCTGCGACGGTTGGGGCCGCGTCGTACCGGCGTCATCTTCGCCACCAATGCCCCCATGACGGTCGCCCTCGGCGCCTGGCTGCTGGGCGAGCCGCTGCCGGCGCAGCGGCTGGCCGGCTTCGGCCTGATCACCGGCGGCGTCGTGCTGGCGGTGCTGTTCGGCAAGCGCAAGAGCCAGCTGCACGACTGGGAGACGGTGCACGGCCCGCTG
Organism: Pseudomonadota bacterium; assembly: GCA_023396465.1. GTDB lineage: Bacteria > Pseudomonadota > Alphaproteobacteria > Rhodospirillales > Rhodospirillaceae > Caenispirillum. Next base: position 8,927 of record JAEWWF010000068.1, on the reverse strand, counting down.
TGGCAGGGGGTGGCGCTGGGGCTGGCGGCAGCGGCGGCGCAGGCGGTGGGCGTGCTGGTGGTGAAGCCGGTGATGGCGGCCGGCGCCGACCCCTTCGCCGCCGCGGCGGTGCGGGTGGGGGTGGCGGTATGCGGCCTGATGCTGATGGCGCTGCTGCCCACCGCCCTGGTGCGGGCGCAGGCGCCGCTCAGCCGGGGCATGGTGATCCGTACCGGGCTGTCCGGCCTCACCGGCATGACCATCGGCATGACGCTGCTGCTGTGGGCGCTGGAAAGCGGCGACGCCGGGCTGGTGGCGACGCTGGCCGGCACCACGCCGGTGCTCATCCTGCCGCTGTTGTGGTGGCGCACGCGGGAACGTCCGGCGCTGGGAGCCTGGGTTGGTGGCGCCCTGGTGGTCGCCGGGACGGCCTTGTTGTTCCGTTAGGCGGGCAGCGGCACGCTCAAGGGGCGGGTCGAGGCCGCCACTGGCCAGCGCTCGTCCAGCGAGCAGCGCTCCAGCGCCGGTTTGAGCACCTGCCGCAGATAGGCCACGACGCCGCGCCGGTGGGCCACCCCGATAGGCGCCCAGGTGACGTTCAGGGTGCGGGCGCCGTAGGCATCCACCTGTGGGTCTTGGCGCAGCATGGTCATGGCGGCGGCGAGATCGGCGCTGTGCCCGACGTAAATATAGCGGCCCTGGCGCGCCGTGCTCCACACCACCACCACCCCTGGCACGCCGGCCAATCCCTCGCGGAACGGGTCGATGGCGCCCAGCATCGGCCACGAGAAGTCACTGCGCGACCGTCGCCACACGAAGGGTACGTTGGCCGGACGCTCGCCGGTCATGACGTAATTGAAGAAGGACAGGCCCGACATGTTGCGTTGTCCTCCGAATGACCGCAGGGAGGGGGAGACCCGTTCATTATGAGGGGTGGGTGGGAGGCGGCCAAGGGGTATGGGCGCAAGAAATATATGGGCATTGGCCATACATCCATTGGCCAGGGGGTAGGGGATTGGGGCGCCGCCTTGCCATCCGTCCAGGTATGACCGCCCGGCGTAGCCTCCTATAGTCTTGGTTGTGCAAAGACCCGCATCGGGAGCGGAGCGGGCAGGCCAGGGGGAGGCAGGCATCATGGGGTTCAGAAGTAAGGTGCTGGCAGTGCTTGCCGCCGTTCTTGGGTTGGCGGGCGTGGCGGCGGTGGCGGTGCTGGTGACGGTCAGCAATCAGCGGCCCGCCCTGGCGACTCTGGACGGCGAGACGCAGCGTCTGTCACGGACCATGGTGCCGCTGGTGCAAGCCATCGACCGTGCCACGGCGGGCGTGCCGCAGATGCAGCAATGGTTGTCGGACATCGCCCTCACCGGCGAGGATACGGGCTACGGCGAAGCAGAGCGATATGCCCGGGTGGTGCGCGAGAACCTCGAGTCGGCGCGGCGTCTGGCCGCCGATGGCGGCTTGCCGGAGGTGGCGACGGCGGTCGCCGAGGTGCAGGCCGACTTCCCGGCGTGGTACGAGGCCGGCAAGGCCATGGCGGCGGCTTATGCCGAGGGGGGGCGTGCGCTCGGCAATCCGCTGATGGTGGCCTTCGATGATGCGGCGGAGGGCTTGGTGTCGGCGCTTGATCGCGCTGGCGAGCATGCCCATGCCGCCGAACAGACGGCGCTGGCGGCGGTGGCCGACGGCGCCCACCGGGCCGCCGATGCCGCCCAGTCGTTGACTGTCCTGGTGCTGGTACTGGCGGTGGTGGGGGCGGTGGTGGCGGCGATCGGCACCATCATCCTGGTGCGGCTGGTGGGGGGCGTCGTCAACGGTCTTGAACATGATGTCGCGGCGGTGGCCGGGCGGACCGCCGACGCCGCCCTGCGGCTGGCCGGGCGCGGCGACGAGTTTGGCCGCATCGGCGCCGATCTTGCCCGATTCCGCGATAGCCTGCTGCATGCCGCCGAGTTGGAACGCCGACAGGCCGACGTCGCCGCCCAGGCGGAGCACGATCGGCGGGTGCTGCTCGATCGGCTGGCGACCGAATTGCAGGATGGCGTTCAGCAGGCGGTGGAAGGCATCACCGCCGCCGCCGAGGAGATGCATGTCACCGCAGAGGCCATGGCCGACACCGCCACCGAAACCAGCGACCAGGCGACGCGGGTGAGCGCCGCCGCCGAACAGGCCGCCGCCAACGTCCATACGGTGGCGGCGGCGGCCGAGGAACTGTCGGCCTCCATCGCCGAGATCAGCCGGCAGGTGGAGGAAAGCAGCGACATCAGCCGCGATGCCGTCGCCAAGGCGGCCCATGCCTCGGAAATCATGAAGGGGCTGGAAAGCGCCGCCGAGCGCATCGGTGCGGTGGTGCGGCTGATCACCGACATCGCCGAGCAGACCAACCTTTTGGCGCTGAACGCCACCATCGAGGCCGCGCGGGCCGGGGAGGCGGGCAAAGGCTTCGCGGTGGTCGCCAACGAGGTGAAGAACCTCGCCACCCAGACGGCCCGCGCCACCGACGAGATCGCCACCCAGATCGGCGACATGCAGCGGGCGACCCACGAAGCGGTGGACGCCATCGAGGGCATCACCGAAACGATCGGCCGCATCAGCACCATCACCGAGGCGGTGTCCTCGGCCATGGAACAGCAGGACTCGGCGACGCAGGAGATCGCCCGCAACGTGGCGCAGGTATCGAGCGGCACCCTGCAAGTCACCAGCACCATCGGGGCCGTCACCTCGGCGGCCCAGGAAACCGGGCAGGCGGCCCGGCAGGTGCTGGCCAGTTCCACCAGCCTGTCGCAGCAGGCGGACCTGCTCTACGGGCGGGTGACGGAGGTGGTCCACCACATCCGCGCCGCCTGACGCCCATCCGGCGGCGGAGGCGCCGGCATCAGGCGCCGCTGACCAGTTGTTCCAACTGACCGATGCGGTGGGCGAGGTCGGCGCGCAGCCGGCGCAGACCGGCGATGCGGCGGTCGGCTTCGGCCAGCCGACGGCGCAGGGTGTCGATCACCCGCCGACGGTCGGCGACCCGGTCGGGAGCGCCGCACAGCAGGTCGATAAGGCCGGCGATCTCGTCCAGCCGCAGGCCCATGTCCTTCAACTGGCGGATCTTTTCCAGCCGCGTCAGGGTGTCGGGACCGTAGTAGCGGTGGCCGCCGACGGAGCGCTGACCGTCCCCCAGCAATCCCTCGCGCTCGTAGTGATGGATGGTGCGCACGGTGACGGCGGCCAACCGTGCCACCTCGCCAATTCTCATGCGGGACGGTGACGGACCCGGCGTCGGATCACGGCGCGGGGAGGAGGACGGGGAGGATGGTGGGGCAGGCATGGCACACCCCCGAAAGCAGGCCGGCGCCGCGGCGGCCCCCCGCATGATGCGGGACGGCGGCTGCCGCGCCGGGAAAGGAACCTGGACGCCGAGGGCGTCAGGCCGAGATGTCGGCGTTCTCGCTCAAGCCGCCGATGGCATGGTAGGCGTGTTCGAGCATGGCGGCGGCCTGGTTGAAGTCGACGAGGCGGTCGGTGTTGACCACGATGTCGAAGTTGTTGGCCTCCGAGGTGCGGACGCCGAACAGCTCCCACACGAACTTGCCGCGGTTGTGGTTGATCTCGCGGAGTCTCTCCAGCGCCTCGTCGTAGGTGAGGTTCTCGGCCGCGGCCACCCGCTTGGCGCAGACCGTCGGCGAGCCGGTGATCCGCACCCGCAGGGCGGTGGAGGTCGACAGCACCACATGGGCGCCGCGTCCCAGCAGCACGCCGCCAGCGCGGCCAAGGCTGAGAATGACGTCGACCAGATGCCGCTTGTAGGTATCGGGCGACAGATCCTGACCGCTGAACAGACGGGTCAGCCACATTTCGCGGACGCGGCCGACGCCTTCATCAAGCTGGCGAACGGTGTCGGGGTCGGTGCCGAGCCGCGTTGCCACGCGGTCGATCATTTCCTGGTTGTAGAGCTTGAGGTGCAGCCGCTGCGCCAGCAGTTCGGCGATCTCGTCGCCGCCCGACCCATAGTCGCGCGAGATGGCGATGGCCGGAATCTTCTCACGGGGCTTGTCAGTCGGACCGGGGGCGGTGGCGGCGGCCAGGATGGCTTGGATGAGGGCTTGGACGTTGGGCATGGGTCGCCTCCGTTGTTGCCCCGCGCGCTTCCGTCCGGAAAGTGGCGGCAGGGGTGTTCTCTAGGGTTCAGTGTACCAGAAACCGGGAAAGCCCCGAAGGGGAACCGGACGTGAGGAGGAGGATCTCCGCCATGCGCCGGATGCAGGGCCTGCCTTACCGCAGTTTCATGAAAGGCCGCAGCGGGCCATCCAGTAGGTCGCTTTGGGCCACGATCTGGACCACCTCGGCCTCGCCCTTGATGGAGCCGCGCGCTTTCATCTCGGCGAACTGCTTGACCAGGAGGGCGATGGCGGAGGCGCCCTGGGCGTCCTGAAGCGGTCCTTCGAAGAACTTGCGGCCAAGCCGGTCCTTCAGCCATAGGCCCTCCAGCATGTTCAGGGCCTCGCCGAAGGTGGGATCGGTCTTGTCGCGGTTCTCCAGGCGGGTGTTGTTGGGGCCGATGATCTTCAGCGCCACCAGCACCTGCGGCGTCATGTACTCGACATAGCGTTCGGCGAACACCCGCAACTGGTCGATGCGGTCGCCGCGCTGCTGCGGCGGCAGGGCGCGCAGGTCGTGCATGATCTGGCCGAAGGCGGCCAGCAAGGCCGGCGGCCGTTGCACCAGATCGGCGAAGGCACCGCCGAGGATGCGCCGGAGCGCGCCGATGTCGGTTTCAAAGCGCCGCCCCTTCAGGCGGGCCTGGCCTCGGGCGCGGCGGTCCTCGTTGACCTTCTCGGTGATGTCGATGGTGGTCCAGGCGCCGAGCACGCGGATGCTGTCGGGGTCTTGGATCAGGTCGATGTCTTCGTCCAGGTCGCGGATCTGTTCGACGCAGTGGAAGCTTTCAGCGATGGCGGTCAGGAAGGCCGGATCCCAGTCCAACACCTTGCGGAAGTCGTTCTTGAGGATCGTCCGCAAGGGCCGGATGTGGTAGGGCTTCAGCTTGACCACCGCCGTCATCTGCTCGGTCGGGAGGCGGGCCAGCATCTGAAGGAAGTTCTGGCCGAGCCCTTTGGTGAATTCCTCCACCGTCAGGGCGTCCAGTTCGGCCAGCGCCCGCACCTTGCCGATGCCGTCGACGGTGCCGACGGCGCCCTTCAGCTTCTCGCCCATGACCGGGTTGTCGCGGAACACCGCCACCACCACGCGGTCGAGGAATATCTGTTCGGCATCACCCACTGTCATGCCGCAGGCGGCCGCCGGGCGTTTGCGGTCTCCGGGCGGGATCGGCTTGCCGTCGACGCCGCGAACGGCCAGCAGTCCGGCCTTCCAGGCGCCATCGAACAGTTGTAGGGCGCGTTCCACCACCTCGGGCCGTTCCAACGCCTGTTCCAGCGGCAGCGGCACCAGCACGCGCTGCGCCGCCGGATAGAGCTTTTCCTCGATGCGGGCGAGAATGGGGTAGAGGCGGGCGGCGGTGTGCAGCAGCCGCGCCCGCCGACCACGCCCGAGGATAGTGCCGAGGCTGCGCAGCGGCTGGCGCAACGACCCTGGCACAGGCGCCAGCGCCCTGCCGTCGCCCATGGCGGCGTCGATGACGAAGCGGGCCCGGCGGGCCTTGGCCGCATGTTCGGTTCTGTCGGACATTGTGCCCCGGTGGTACCCCCAGAACGGCGAGCTCCGACGGGAACAAGCCGCCACAACAGTGGACGACTCAGGCCGACAAATCAACCGAAAGTCACCATGGATACAGGGGCTTCCCGCCTCGCCTTAAAGCGCGGACTTATTCCCGCGTGGGGGGTGCCAAGGTCATAGGGTCAGAATCTCGTGGCCCTCGGCGGTGACCAGGACGGTATGCTCGAACTGGGCCGACAGGCTGCGGTCGCGGGTTATCACGGTCCACCCGTCGGGCAGAATGCGCACCGCCGGCTTACCGATGGTAAGGATGGGTTCGATGGTGAAGATCATGCCCGGCTCCATCCGCTCCCCCGTGCCGGCGCGGGCGACGGGATGGACCTCCGGCGGGGCATGGAAGATGCGGCCCACGCCGTGGCCAATGAACTCCCGCACGACGCCATAGCGACCGGACAGGGCGGTCTTCAGCACGGCGGCACCGATGTCGCCCATGCGGCCGCCGGGGCGCACGGTGGCGATGCCGGCCATCATGGCGGCCTGGGTGGTGTCGATCAGCCGGCGGGCGGCATCGTCGCACTCTCCCACCACGTACATGCGGCTGGAATCGCCGTGCCAGCCCCCCAGCCGTGGTGTCACGTCGATGTTGAGGATATCGCCCGGCCGCAGCACCTGACGGTCGCTTGGGATGCCGTGGGTGACCACATGGTTTACCGAGATGCAAGTGGCATGGCGGTAGCCGTTGTAGCCGATGGTGGCCGGAACCGCCCCATGATCGCGCATGAAGGTGTCGCACAGGGCATCGAGCCGCAGGGTGGTGACCCCCTCGCGCACATGCGCCGCCACCATGTCGAGGGTGCGGGCGGCGAGGGCGCAGGCGCGACGCATGGCTGCGATGTCGTCGGCGTCGTGCAGCGGGATACCGCAGGGGTTGATCTGGTCCGGCCGATAGGCGGTTTTCAGCATGCGAGGCTATCCGGGAGGGGCGAGGGAAGTGGCGGCAGCACCCGGTTCAGCAGGTGCGGCAGCCAGGACGGCAGGGCTTCGCCGCCCCGCAGGTGGGGGCGGAGCAGGGCGATGGGGGCGTCGAAGACGACATGGCGCCAGAAGGCGATGTCCTCCTGCGTCGTCGCCCCGGCCCGCCGGCAGAAGGCGACAAAGGCGGCGTCCAGTGCTTCCTGCGCCGCCATCACCGCCTGTCGCAGGTCTTCGGGCGGCGCGCTGCCGATCAGATCCTCCGGCTCGTGCGGCAGCAGGAAGGCGGCGTGCAACGGTTCCGCCGCCGCCCATTCCACAAGCGCCGTGGCCGCGGCGGCGGCATCGCCCCGCCGCAGTGGCGGCAGCACGGCGGCACGGAAGTCGGCGTGGATCGTCAGCCACGCCCGCGCCACCAGGGCATCGCGGGAGGCAAAGCGGTGGTAGATGGAGCCGCTGGGAGCGCCAGCGGCGCGGGCGACGGCGGCGATGGTGGCCGCCTGCGGGCCGCCGTGGGCGATCAGCCCGACGGCGGCGGCAAGGAAAGCGTCTTCGGAAAACTTGGCGGTACGGACCACGGACGACCCCACCCGGCGACTGGAACGACATTTAGAATGATCGTTCTAGAATGCGGAGTCAATCGGCGGCGTGGTCGTCGGCACTCAGGCTTTGAGATGGCGGTCCAGGAACTCCAGGGTCCGCTGCCACGACAGATCCGCCGCCGCTTTGTCATAGCGGGCGCCGTTGGTGTCGTTGTGGAAGGCGTGGTTGACGTCCTGGTACATGTGCAGGGTGTAGGGGATGCCGGCCTCCACCATGGCGGCGGTGAAGGGCGGGATGCCGGCGTTGATGCGGTCGTCCAGGCTGGCGTAGTGCAGCATGATCGGTGCCGAGATTTTCTTCGTCTCCTCCGCGGTCGGCTGGCGGCCGTAATAGGAGACGGTGGCCGTCACCAGCGGGTCGTTGACGGCCATTTGGTTGACCAGCGCTCCGCCCCAACAGAAGCCGATGGTTCCGACCTTGCCAGTGACGTCCGGCCGCCCCTCGCGGACATAGGCGGCAACGGCCAGGGCCTCGGCCAGGGTCGCGGCGGGGTCGAGCTGTCCGATCAGGTCGCGGGCGCGGTCCTCGTCCTCCGGGGTGCCGCCGGCCGAGGTCAGGAAGTCGGGCGCCACCGCCACATAGCCGGCCAGTGCCACCCGTCGGGCGACGTCGCGGATGTGCGGGTTGAGGCCGCGGTTCTCGTGAATGACGATCACCGCCGGCAGCGCGTCGCTTCCCTCGGCCGGGCGGACGACGTAGGCGGACACCGGCTGTCGGCCTTCGGGCACCGGGATGGAAACCTCCTCGGCGGTCAGGCGGGCATCATCGGCCGCCACCATCTGCGCCAGGGCGTAATTGTTCTCCAGCACCGGCAGCAGCGCATAGGCGGCCGCCGAGCCGCCGGCCAGCACCGCCAGCCGATCGAGGAAGGTGCGGCGGTCGAGCGGCGCGTGGGTATATTCGTCATAGAGATCGATGATGGGCTGCGGCAGGCGGCGGGTGGTCTCGGCCATCGGTCTACTCCCGGCGGGTGTTGAGGTCTGCCGCGCAATGTGAGGTCGTCGGGGTGACGAGGAAACCCCCGCTCAGCCGGAAATACTGTCACCCTCGTCGTCGGCGCCGGCCGGCATGGTGGCGCACAGGGCCTTCACCGCCTCCCATTGAACGTAGCCGAGTGCCGCCGCGCCGCCGGCTGGGCCGGCGCGCAGACGGTCCAGCCGGTCGCGGTCGGCGGCGTGGGTGCGGGCGTAAAGGGGCTCGCGGCCATCCTGGGCGGCGCGGCTTGCCAACACATCATGAAAGGCGGCGAGGCCACGGGTGCGCAGCCCGGCGGCGGTCAGCAGCGCCAGGGTGCGCGCATCGAGCGCGGCCTGTTCTTCGCCCGCCAGCCGGGCCCGGACCAGCGCCGCCGACAGATCGGCCGGGGTCATGCCGGCGCCCCTCAACCGCAGAGAGACCAGTTCGGGCAGGCGCAGGTTGGCAAGGATGGCGCGTTCCGGCCCCAACCGTTCTCCGGCCGCCACTTCGTTGGCGAGCACGCCGGCCAGTTCGTCGGGAGTGCGCAGCAGGTCCAGCAGTCCGCGCGTGAGCAGGATGTGGCCGCCGGGCAGGGCGCGGGCTTCCGCCAGAGGATCGTCGACCACCGTCACCGTCAGCGGGGCCGCCAGCCCGGCGGCGGCCTGCAAGCGGCCGGTGAGGGTCTCCAGGGCTTCGCGGCCGGCGGCGGCATCGCACTGCGGCCCGGCGGCGGCGGTGAGGGCGGTGCCCCAGGC
>JAEWWF010000041.1 GCA_023396465.1 Pseudomonadota bacterium | reverse complement strand
CCGCGGCGGGTGGGTGCGGGGCGCTCGCCACCGACGGAATGCCCGGCGGCGGCGGCCGAGGCAGCCCGGCGGCCGACGGAGGCAGCGGCGGCAGCGGGCGCGACATCGCCGTGCCCCGTTACAGGCCGAGCAGCCGGGCGGCGATGGCCTCCACGTCCATGGCGGCTTCGGCGTTGGGGTGACGGGTGAGGATGGGTGTCTGGTTGCGGATGGCTTCGCGCACCCGCATGTCCCGCCGCACGATCCCAAGCAGCGGCGGATTGATCTTCAGGAAGCCCTGACAGGCCTTCTGGAGGGTCTGATAGGTACGCTCCCCTTCCCGCGTCGAGTTGGCGGCGTTGATGACGACGCGCACGTCCACGCCCGGCCGCTCCATGGCCGTCACCTTGATGAAGGCATAGGCATCGGTGAGCGAGGTCGGCTCGTCGGAGGTGACGACGATGATGGTGCCGGCGGCCCGCGCCAGATGGCGGACGCTTTTTTCCACGCCAGCGCCCAGGTCGAGGATGACGCGGTCGTACTTCTGCGCCATCAGCGCCAGATCGTCGGCCAGGATTTGCAGCCGGCTGGGCGGGATATTGGCGAGCGAGCCGGAACCAGACCGCCCCGCCAACACGTCGAAGCCGCCCGGCTCGTAGCGCATGATGGCCTGGTTCAGCGTCATCTTTCCGGCCACCACGCTGCCGAGATCGGCGCGCGGCATGAGGCCGAGCTGGATGTCCACGTTGGCGAGGCCAAGGTCGCCGTCGAACAGCAGCGTCCGCTGCCCCCGCCGGGCCAGGGCATGGCTGGTGGTGATGGCGAACCACGTCTTGCCCACGCCGCCCTTGCCGGAGGCGATCGCGATGATGTTGCGGCCCTTCTGCCGTTCCGATGGACGCGGCGCCAAGGTCGGCACGGCGTCTGACGACGATGTCATGACTGGCGAGCCTCTCTCCAAGCGATGTGATGTTCTTTACCCGAAACCTTCATGGGTTTCGAGCTTTCTTGCGGTGGCTCGTCCAGGCTGCCGGCATCGCCGGACGGCACGATCAGACGGGCCAACGAAACCGGATTGATGGCGCACAGGCCATTGGCGACGTGCGGATTGACCGACACATCGCTGAACATGAGCTGTCCGGCATCGGCGGCGGCCAGCACCGAGCCCAGCCGGCGGGTCATGTCCAGCCGGGTCGCCAGCAGGCGGGTGGCGCCGGCGCGGGCGAAGGAGTCGGCGATCTCGGTCGCCTCGACGGCATCGCCGCCGGCCGCCAGCACCAGGATGGGCTCCACGTCGGCCGCCTCGATCAGCGTGCGCAGGAAGGCCATGTCATTGTTGTTGAACGGGTTGAGGCCGGGGCTGTCGATGAAGGTCAGGTCATGCAGGCCGCTGGTGTCGTGCAGCACCTGACGCAGGGACTCGGGACCACGGGCCTTGCTCAGTTCGATGTCGAGGATGCGGGTGAAGGCGGCCAGTTGCTCGGTGGCACCGGCCCGCACCGAGTCCGCCGTCACCACCCCGACGGAGCGGCCGGCGAGTCGGGCCCGCGCCGCCAGCTTGGCCGTGGTGATGGTCTTGCCGGCGCCCGGGGGGCCGACGATGAGGAACGGGCGCGGCGATTTGCGCGGCGGCAGCGGCGCGAAGGAGAACAGATCATCCAGGGCGGCGGCGCAGGCCATGGTGGCGTCCGCCACCTCCAGCGCCCGCACCTTGGCGATCACCCGCTCCAGCAGGGCGGGCGGCAGGCCATGGTATTCCAGGTTGTCGCGGACGATATCGGCGATGGGCGAGGGATCGACGCCCGTCAGCACCTGTTCGATTTCGTCATCAAGGGCCGTCGGCTCCTCGACCGCCGCGGTGATGCGCACACCCTGCCCGCCGGCCGCCCGCTGGGTCGAGACGATGATGGCATCGTCCCCCAGTTCGGCGCGGACCATGGCCATGGCCTCGGCCATGGTGTCGGCGGCGTAGCATTTGAGGCGCATTGAATTCCCTGATGATCGTCGGGAGTAGAATCCTCCCAACGGCCGGCGATCCTTCTTTATGCCGCAGGAAGGGTTACCGCGCGGTTTACGCCGCCAGTCCTGCGACCAAGGCAGCAGGGATACCCCTGCCTAAACTGTCGTCCCCTGGGCCAAGGTCATGCCCCCGGTACAAGCGGCCCGCCGCCCCCGACCTCAGATTTGGCCGAGGGTACGGATCTTGGCCTTCGGGTGAATCTCGTTCTGCGACATCACCGGCGTCAGCGGACGGAAGCGTTCGACGATGGACCGCACGTAGGGACGGATCATCGGGCTGCACAGCAGCACCGGCGTTTCGCCTTGCATGGCCAGCCGCTCGAAGGTCTGGCGGACGCCGACGATGAACTGCTGAAGCTTGCTCGGGTTCATGGCGAGCTGCTTGTCCTCGCCCGGTCCGATGAGGCTTTCGGCGAAGGCCTGCTCCCACTCCGGCGACAGGGTGACGATGGGGATGACGCCGTTGTCGTCGGAATAGGCGTCCGACAGCTGGCGGGCAAGGCGTGCGCGCACATGCTCGGTGATGGTGGTGATGTTGCGCGAGGCGCCGGCGGCTTCCGCCAGACCTTCCAGGATCGACGGCAGATCGCGGATGGACACCCGTTCGGCCAGAAGGTTCTGAAGCACGCGCTGAACGGCACCGAGGGAGATCATGCCGGGGATCAGGTCGCCGATCAGCTTCTGGTGTTCGCGGTCCAGGTCGTCCAGCAGGCGCTGGGTGTCGGCGTAGGACAGCAGGTCGGGCATGTTCTCGCGCACCACCTCGGTGATATGGGTGGTGATGACGGTGGGCGGATCGACCACCGTATAGCCGCGGAACAGCGCCTCCTCGCGGCTGGCCGGGTCCAGCCACAGGGCCGGCAGGCCGAAGGTGGGCTCGCGGGTCTTCTCGCCCGGCAGTCCGATTTCCTCGCCCCGCGGGTCCATGACCAGCAGCATGTTGGGGCGCAGGTCGCCTTTGCCCGACTGCACTTCCTTGATGTAGATGGCGTAGGAGTTGGCCGGCAGCTGCATGTTGTCCTGGATGCGCACCGACGGCATGATGAAGCCGGTTTCGATGGCCAGCGCCCGCCGCAGTGCCTTGATCTGGTCGGTGAGGCGCTGGTTGGGACCGCCATTGATCATGGCCAGCAGGCCATAGCCCAGCTCCAGCCGGATCATGTCGATCTTCAGTGCCTCGGAAATCGGCTCCTCGGCCACCGGGGCGGTGGCGGAGGACGCCGCCTGCTTTTCGGTTTCGACGGCGGTCTCGGCGGCCGCCTTGTCCTGCTTGCGGCCGAGATACCACGCGGCGGAGCCGGTCATGGCCGCCAGCACCAGGAACGGCAGCGCCGGCGTGCCCGGCAGCAGGGCGAGCGCCACGGCAAGGCCCGAGGACATGCCAAGCGCCTTGGGATAGCTGGTGAACTGGCCGATCAGGGCCTTTTCCGTGCTCTCCGTCAGGCCGCCCTTGGACACCATGATACCGGCGGCGACCGAGATGATCAGCGCCGGGATCTGGCTGACCAGACCGTCGCCGACGGTCAGGCGGGTATAGGTGTCGGCCGCCTTGGAGAAGGGAAGGCCGCCCTGCACCATGCCGATGATGATGCCGCCGATGACGTTGATGGCGGTGATGATCAGGCCGGCGATGGCGTCGCCGCGCACGAACTTGGAGGCACCGTCCATGGCGCCGAAGAAGTCCGCTTCCTTCTGGATGTCGGTGCGGCGCTGACGGGCCTGCTGTTCGTCGATGAGGCCGGAGGACAGGTCGGCGTCGATGGCCATCTGCTTGCCCGGCATGGCGTCCAGGGTGAAGCGCGCCGTCACTTCGGCGATGCGCGTCGATCCCTTGGTGATCACCATGAAGTTCACCAGGATGAGGATCGCGAAGACGATCACCCCGATGACGAAATTGCCGCCCATGATGAAGCCGCCGAAGGCTTCGATCACTTCGCCGGCCGCATCCGGTCCCTTGTGACCGTCGGACAGGATAAGGCGGGTCGATGCCAGGTTCAACGCCAGCCTGAACAGCGTGGCGATCAGCAGCACCACCGGGAAGACGTTGAACTCCAACGCCCGCTCGATGAAGATCGTGGTCATCAGGATGAGCACCGCCAGCGTGATGCTGAAGGCCAGCATCACGTCCAGCAGCCACGGCGGCAACGGCATGATCAGCACCACCAGGATGGTGATCACGCCGGTGGCGAACATCAGGTCGCCACGGCTCGCCGCCTTGACCAGCCGGTCGCGGGTGGTGCCCATGGAGAAGGCGCCGCCCAGCGCGCCGCCGCCTGCGGCGGCCCCGGAGGGGGGTGCGTCGAGCTGCTGGCCCGAGCCGTCCTCAGCCATTGGTCTTGGTCTCCGCCGTCAGGTCGGGCCGCGGACGGCCGCCTGCGGTTGCGTCGGTGGGAATCACGGATGCGCCTCGCTGTCGCCGGCCGGCGGCGGTACCGGCACGCCCTGGTCGGCATAAAGCTTCAGCTTGTTGCGCAGGGTGCGGATGGAGATGCCGAGGATGTTGGCTGCGTGGGTGCGGTTGCCGAAGGTGTGCTTCAGCGTTTCGATGATCAGATCACGTTCGACGTCGGCGACGGTGCGGCCGACCAGCCCGGCCGTGCTGTCACCGCCAGCGCCGGCGGCCCCGGCGGCGGTGCCGCCAGCCGTCGCCGGCGGCGGCACCAGAC
>JAEWWF010000005.1 GCA_023396465.1 Pseudomonadota bacterium | reverse complement strand
CCACAGCGTCGACCCGCGCCGGCGCGGCGGCCCCGGCCCCAACCTCGCCGCCCTCGCCACGCGCGGCCAGTTGGGCGGCGGCGCCCCTTACGCCGGGGCCGACGACCTGCGGCGCTGGCTGCTCGACCATCCCGACCTCAAGCCGGGCAGCCGCAAGCCCCCGACCACCGTCAACCACGACACCCTCGACCGCATCATCACGTACCTGGAGAGCACCCGCCCATGAGTCTCGATCCGACCCGGCAGCGGCAGGTGCAGGAACTGGCGTCCCTGTGGGGGGCGCCGCCCGGCTGGCGGTCGCTGTCGGCGGTGAATCATTCGGTCGTCGGCATCCGCTTCATGGTCACCGCCTTCGTGTTCTTCCTCATCGGCGGCGTGCTGGCGATGCTGATCCGGGCGCAGCTGGCCATGCCGGGCAACGACTTCGTCGGGCCGGAGGTCTACAGCCAGCTCTTCACCATGCATGGCACGGTGATGATGTTCCTGTTCGCCATTCCGGTGATCGAGGGCTTCGCCATCTACATGCTGCCGAAGATGCTGGGGGCGCGCGATTTGGCCTTCCCGCGCCTCAGTGCCTTCGCCTACTGGTGCTATCTGTTTGGCGGCATCATCGTCGTCGGCTCGCTGCTGCTCGGCATGGCGCCCGATACCGGCTGGTTCATGTACACGCCGCTGTCGTCGAGCGCCTATACCCCCGGCATCAATGCCGACGTCTGGCTGATCGGCGTCACTTTCGTCGAGGTCTCGGCGGTGGCGGCGGGGGTGGAGTTCATGGCCACCATCCTGAAGGTGCGCACCGCCGGCATGGCGCTCAACCGCATGCCCATCCTGGCGTGGTACCTGTGGGTGACGGCGGCGATGATGGTGATCGGCTTCCCGCCGCTGATCCTCGGCAGCATCCTGCTGGAGATCGAGCGCGCCTTCGACTGGCCGTTCTTCGACCCCACCCGCGGCGGCGACCCGCTGCTGTGGCAGCACCTGTTCTGGCTGTTCGGCCACCCGGAGGTCTACATCATCTTCCTGCCGGCGGCGGGCATCATCTCCACCATCCTGCCGGTGATGGCGGGGCGGCCGCTGGTCGGCTACACCTGGATCGTGTGCAGCATCGTGGCGCTGGGCTTCATCAGCTTCGGGCTGTGGGTGCACCACATGTTCACGGTGGGCATCCCGCATCTGGCGCTGGGCTTCTTTTCCGCCGCCAGTCTGCTGGTGGTGCTGCCGACAGCGGTGCAGTTCTTCGCCTGGCTCGCCACCCTGCTGAAGGGGCGACCGCGCATGGACCTGCCCATGCTGTTCGTCTACGGCTTCTTCTTCACCTTCGTGATCGGCGGGCTGACCGGCGTCATGGTGGCGGTGGTGCCGTTCGACTGGCAGGTCCACGACACCCATTTCGTGGTCGCCCACTTCCACTATGTGCTGATCGGCGGCCAGATCTTCCCGGCGCTGGCCGCCGCCTACTACTGGCTGCCCCACTTCACCGGACGGGCGGTGAGCCGCACCCTCGGCGTGCCGGTGTTTTGGCTGATCCTGGTCGGCTTCACCGTCACCTTCCTGCCCATGCACCTGACCGGTCTGCTGGGAATGCCGCGACGGATATATACCTACGCCCCCGATGTCGGCTGGACGTGGCTCAACCTGACATCGTCCATCGGCGGCTTCATCATGGCCATCGGCTTCGCCCTGTTCATCCTCGACGTGGTGCTGCACATCCGTACCGGCCGCCGCACGGCGCGCAACCCGTGGAACGCCGAGACGCTGGAATGGGCCATGCCGCTGCCGCCACCGCCCCACAACATCGGCAGCCAGCCGTGGGTGACAAGCCGCACGCCGGTCCATGACACTCCCGACCTGGAGGACCGGTTGCACGCCGGACACGGCCTGCTCGCAACGCCCCGCAACGGCTGGCGCGAGACGCTGGTGGTCGGCATGCTCGACGGCAAGCCGGAGCAAATCCTGCTGCTGCCCGGGCCGACCTGGGTGCCGCTCCACACCGCCATCGCCGCCGCTGTGTTCTTCGGCGGGCTGCTGGCCAAGACCTACCTGCTGTCCCTGGCCGGGCTGGCCGCCATCCTGGTCTGCGCCCTGGTGTGGGTGTGGGACAGTGGCCTGAAGCACGATCCCGGCCCCCTCGACATCGGCGGCGGCGCCACCGCCGTGCCCCACCCGGCCGCTGTCATGCCGCCGTCGCTGTGGGGGCTGGTGTTTCTGCTGGCCGCCAACGGCACCCTGTTCGCCTCGCTGGTGTTCGGCTACCTGTATCTGTGGGTGGTGGCCCCCGACTGGCCGCCGCCGGCCTTCGTGCCGGTGGACTGGGCGAGCCCGCTGGTGACGCTGGCCGGGCTCGGCCTCGGTTTCGCGTCGGTGCTGCGGGCGGCCGGCGCCAACCGCCACGGCCGCGACCTCGGCCGGCAGGCGTGGCTGCTGCTGGCGAGCCTCGGCGGCCTGATCGCGGCGGCCGGCTTCACCGTCGTGCCGGCCCTGCTGGCGCCGCCGGTGCAGGATCACGCCTATGCCGCCGTCAATGCCTTCGCCGGCGCCTACATGGCGGTGCATGCGGTGCTGGCGGTGGTGTTCACCGGCCACGCCTTCGCCCGCGGCCGGGCCGGCTGGCTGTCGGCGGTGCGGGCGGTGGAGGTGCGGGCCGCCGTCATCTGGTGGAGCTACACCGCCGGCACCGGGCTGGTCACGCTCGCCGTCATCCACCTGCTGCCGAGGATGGCCGGATCATGAGGGACGCCGCATCCTTTGCCGTGCTGATCGCCGTGGTGGCCGGGTTCATGGTCTGGGCCTCGGCCTTCAGCACGGTCTATGCGCTATTCTCCCTCGGCTGCGCCTATGGGTGGGAGACGCCGCGGCCGTTCGGCCTGCCGCTGTGGCATGCCGCCACCGCCGCCGGCTGGCTGGTCCACATCATCGCCCACGCCGCCCTCATCGCCTGGACGGTGCGCCGCTTCCGCGCCCGCCCGGCGACGGAGCCGGACAACCGCCGCTTCCTGCAGGTCAGCGCCGTGGCCATCGCCGTGCTGGGGCTGGTCACCACCCTGTGGACGGGCGCCCCCATCGTGCTGCTGTCCACCTGCGCCTGACCGACTTGACGAGGGTTAAGGCGGCGGCGGGGTAGCGGCGGCAGGGTAGGGCTTCCGCATCCCACAGCAACCGGGACCGACCCCATGCGCAAGATCGTCCTGCTGCCGCTCGCCGCCGCCGTTGGGTGGATCGGCCTGACGC